>NZ_JBAUHO010000174.1:0-6784 GCF_049680325.1 Planktotalea sp. | reverse complement strand
AAGATTTTGTATATGTTCATCGGGCTTTGATGCGACGGGTGGGGAAGCGGGTCAAGTCGACTCCGCAGCGTATCGGTGTTGCGCTGCTCAAACTTGAGGCGAAACCCCAAGGCTTTGCGCCGCCGATACACGTCATATCACTGTCATCTGCATGGGCTAATGCGCTTTCCGTAACGGGGCCTTTGACTCAAGACCAGCAAAGGGCCACCATCCGACTCACAAAGACAACACCAATAGGGGATTAACCATGTTAACGCGTCTTTTGACTGGGGCTGCCAGCCTCGCTTTGACGGCAGGCATCGCATCAGCGGATTATTCGCTGACGATTCTGCACACCAACGATTTTCACGCCCGTTTTGAGCCGATCAGCAAATACGACAGCGGTTGCTCTGCCGAGGACAATACCGAAGGCAAGTGCTTTGGTGGCTCTGCGCGCCTTGTCACGGCACTGGAAGCGGCGCGCAAGCGCACCAATAATTCCATTCTCGTGGATGGCGGCGATCAGTTCCAGGGCACGCTGTTTTATACCTACTACAAAGGTAAGCTCGCAGCGGAAATGATGAACAAAATGGGTTATGACGCGATGACCGTGGGCAACCACGAATTCGATGATGGCCCCGAAGTACTGCGCGGCTTCATGGATGCGGTCAATTTCCCGGTCCTTATGTCCAACGCGGATGTAAGCGGTGAAGAGCTGCTCGCGGGTAAGCTCGCCAAATCCACGGTAATCGAGCGCGGCGGCGAAAAGCTGGGCCTCATCGGCCTGACACCGCAGGACACTGATGAACTCGCCAGCCCGGGCCCGAATGTCATCTTCACGGACCCGGTAGACGCAGTTCAGGGCGAGGTCGACAAGCTGACAGAAATGGGCGTGAACAAGATCATCGTTCTGTCCCACTCCGGCTTTGTCGTTGACCAAGAGGTTGCAGCAGGCACAACTGGCGTTGACGTGATCGTCGGTGGTCACTCCAATACCTTGCTGTCCAACACACAGGAACGCGCGGTTGGTCCATACCCGACAATGGTTGGCTCTACCGCTATCGTGCAGGCCTATGCCTACGGTAAATTCCTTGGTGAGTTGAATGTCACGTTCAACGACGCAGGCGAAATCACCGAAGCCGTGGGCGAGCCGATCATCATGGACGGTGCAGTTGCAGAAGACGGTGCCACCAAAGCGCGCATCACCGAAGCGGCGGCCCCATTGGAGGAGATCCGCAACAAGGTCGTCGCCCAGGCAGGTGCGGCGATCGAAGGTGATCGTACAGTTTGCCGTGTTCAGGAATGTGCAATGGGCAACCTTGTGGCCGACGCCATGCTTGCACGTGTCGCGGATCAGGGTATCGAGGTGGCTATTGCCAACTCTGGCGGCTTGCGCGCGTCCATTGATGCGGGCGAAGTGACGATGGGCGAGGTGCTGACAGTGCTGCCGTTCCAGAACACGCTTTCCACCTTCCGCGTATCTGGCGAAACGCTTCTTGCGGCGCTTGAAAATGGCGCAAGCCAGATTGAAGAAGTCGCAGGTCGCTTCCCCCAAGTGGCAGGCATGACCTTCGCGGTTGATCCAGCTGCCGAAGTTGGTTCGCGTATCTCCGACGTGATGGTTGGCGGCGCGCCGCTGGACATGGCCAAAGTCTATGGCGTTGTCTCCAACAACTATGTGCGCGGCGGCGGTGATGGCTACAAAATGTTCCGCGATGCGCAGGACGCCTATGATTTCGGCCCCGATCTGGCGGATGTCACGGCGGAATACCTCGCGGAAAATGCACCCTACGCGCCCTATACTGACGGCCGTATCACGGTGAAATAAATCGGGCAGGGCGCATTGCTACTTCGGTGCGCCCTTCCTCTCTCTTCTAAATATCCCGGGGGAGTCTTGGCCGCGCCAAGACGGGGGCAGCGCCCCCAACGTTTTCCCTAGAAAAAACCGGCGCTCTACGTCAAACTTGCCCGCATGTGTGGACGCCTTGCAGTTACCCTTCCCAATGATGCCATGTCGCAGCTTTTCGCAGCGCAACCTGCGAACAATTTGCCGGCTGTTGCGAACTATAATGTTTGCCCGACAAACGAGGTCCACTCGGTCTGGAGCGATGGTAACGCGCGCCGCCTGAGTGCGATGCGCTGGGGCTTCATTCCGCATTGGTACAAAAAGCCGAACGATGGACCGTTGCTGATTAATGCCCGCGCGGAAACCATCGCGGAGAAGCCTGCGTTCAAAGCGGCCTGCCGCACGCAGCGTTGTTTGATCCCGGCAAGCGGGTTTTATGAGTGGACCAAAGATGCCGATGGCGGGCGCGATCCCTGGTATATTTACCGCAAGGACAAGGGCACGCTGGCATTCGCGGGCATCTGGCAAGATTGGACATATGAGGGCGAAACCCTTCGGACCTGCGCGATTGTCACGACAGGGGCCAACGAAAGCATATCAAAAATTCACCACCGCATGCCCGTCATCCTTGATCCGCTCGACTGGGCGCTCTGGCTGGGGGAGAAAGGCAAAGGCGCGGCTGCCTTGATGACTGCCGCGCCCGAAAATACGTTGGATTTCTATCGCGTCTCGCGCGCGGTCAATTCGAATCGCGCCAGTGGCGCTGCGTTGATCGAACGAGACGTGCTTTAGTCGGAAGAAACGTCAACTTCTTCAATGCCAGCATCGTCGCTTTCATCGTTATCGACAAGTGGTGCAAGGTCAAAGGAAAGCGAACCCGCTTTTGTTGGATCACCTGCCACATTGAATGTCAGAACGCTGGTGCTTGTGACGGACAAAATATAGCTCGCGTTTTGTGCCAAAAGGCCCGTTGTCCAGCTTTGATCGCTCGCCTCAGCGGTGATTGACGTTTCGGTTTCGTTGATGAAAGTCGCTGTATCGCCTGGCTGCAAATAGGTGATCTCGGGAAAGAAACCGCCATCCACAAAAAGGATATTGAGGTTATCTGCGCTCGCTGTTGAGGCAAAGCTCGTTGCCGCAACGGCAAGGGAAAACAATACAGGTTTGAACATTTTTTACTCCTTTGCGCATAAATAGTACGCGCGCTCAAATCCGTTACTACTTGGGCGAAAGGGCAAAAATGTGGCGAAAATGCGTAAAGCTGACGACCTGAGGCGGCACATCGCGACATTATCGACTGTCGATTAAGGCCAATCAGCCAGAAGTTTAACCAAGTGCGACTTGACGCTTCTCAGACCCTGAATTATGTCGAGCGTCAGAGTGCGGGCGTTGTGTAATGGTAAGACCCTTGCCTTCCAAGCAAGAGACACGGGTTCGATTCCCGTCGCCCGCTCCAAAATCTTTTTCTGCGATTTAGAAATTAAGTGTAGCGCGCGCTTGTGCCGCTCTTGACCCTGCCTGCGCGGTCCATTTAATGCGCGCAATTCATTGATCTAGGATTTCTCATGGCCTCTGACACTACTTCACAGCCGACCCAAACGGCCCCAAATGTTGGCGAAGCAGAGCGCGCGAAGTCTAAAGAGATCGGCACTTTGCGCCGGTTGTGGCCTTTTCTTGCACCCTATAAATTGCTGGCACTTTTTGCAGGCTTTGCGCTAACGCTCACGGCTTGCGTTTCGCTTATCCTGCCTTTGGCTGTGCGCCGCGTCGTGGATAATTTCGAAATTGCGGACGGTGGTTTGCTGGATCAGTATTTTGGTGCCGCCCTTGCCATTGCTGCCTTGCTCGCGGTCGGGACTGCGCTGCGCTATGCCTTGGTTACACGCCTTGGCGAACGCGTCGTCGCCGATATTCGCAAAGCCGTCTTTGATCGGGTGATATCGCTTAGCCCGTCGTTTTATGAAAACGTGATGACGGGTGAAGTCCTAAGCCGGATCACGACAGACACGACGCTTATCCTTTCCGTAATCGGCTCGTCCATTTCCATCGCGCTGCGCAATGTGCTGATCTTTCTTGGTGGCCTCACATTGATGCTGTTTACCTCTGCCAAACTAACAGGCCTTGTTTTGTTGTTGGTGCCTGCGGTCATTATTCCGATCCTGTTTTTGGGGCGTCGCCTGCGGGTACTGAGCCGTGAAAATCAGGACTGGATTGCAGCCTCCTCTGGCAATGCCTCTGAAACGCTTGGCGCTGTGCAAACAGTTCAGGCCTTCACCCACGAGGCGCAAAGCCAGCTCGCCTTTGCGGACTTTACGGAAAAAAGCTACGATTCCGCACGTCGCCGCATCACCGTGCGCGCGTTCCTGACGATGATTGTTATCTTTCTCGTTTTCTCTGGTGTGGTCGGGGTGCTCTGGGTCGGGGCGCATGATGTGCGCTCTGATTTGATGAGCACAGGCGCATTGGTTCAATTCGTCATTTACGCAGTCATGGTCGCGGGCGCAGTTGCTGCCCTTTCAGAAATCTGGAGCGAATTGCAGCGCGCCGCAGGGGCAACAGAACGCCTGGTCGAATTGCTGGATGCTGAAGACAGCGTGAATGATCCCGAAACACCTGTCGTTCTCGCGGCACCTGTGCGCGGCGAGATCACCTTTGAAAACGTGTCCTTCCGCTATCCAACGCGCCCGGACACGCCGGCGCTTGATAATGTCTCGCTGAAAATCGCCTCTGGTGAAACGGTCGCCTTTGTTGGCCCCTCCGGTGCAGGGAAGACGACGATCATCCAGATGATCCAGCGCTTTTATGATCCGCTCTCTGGCGAAATCCGCCTTGATGGCGTCGCGCTGCCCGACATGAACCGTGATGCCTTCCGCCATCATATCTCGCTTGTGCCGCAGGACCCTGTCATCTTCGCAGCCTCCGCGCGTGAGAACATCCGTTTCGGTCGCCCCGACGCCAGTGATGCCGATGTCGAAGCCGCTGCCAAAGCCGCTGCCGCGCATGAGTTCATCGCAGCATTGCCAGATGGCTATGACAGCTATGTGGGTGAACGCGGCGTGATGCTTTCGGGTGGTCAAAAGCAACGTATCGCCATTGCCCGCGCAATCCTGCGCGATGCTCCTGTTTTGCTGCTCGACGAGGCAACCAGCGCACTGGACGCCGAAAGCGAGCGCGCAGTGCAATTGGCCGTCGACGAACTGGCGCAGGGCCGCACAACACTTATCGTCGCGCACCGCCTTGCGACAGTTAAAAAAGCGGACCGTATCATCGTAATGGAAGAGGGCCGCATCGTTGCGCAGGGCACCCATGATGCTCTGGTGGCCGAAGATGGCCTCTATGCACGCCTTGCACGTTTGCAATTCACCGCAGGCTTTGATGACCTCTAAATTCCCCTTATTTATCACTTGCACCTGACTTGGTAGCGCGCGACAGTCGCGCCAACTTATCAAGGAGGAACTTACGATGGGTTTGTGGAGTTTTGCGAAAGACGCAGGCAAGAAGCTGTTTGGCGGCGACGATGCCGAACCGTCTGTCGATGATCTGAAGAAAGAAGTTGCGGATCTTGGCCTCGAAGCCGAAGGTCTCGACCTAAAGATCGAAGGCGACAAAGTGCGCGTCGCAGGTGTTGGCGCGGTCAGCCCGTCGATCCGTGAAAAGATCATTCTGGCTGTTGGCAATGTCACCGGCATCGGCGCGGTTGAAACAGATGAGGACGAAGGTCCTGCACCTGTGTTCCACACGGTCGAAAAGGGCGACACGCTTTGGGCCGTAGCCGAAAAAGCAATGGGCAACGGTGCGAAATACACCGCAATTTTTGAAGCGAACAAGCCAATGCTGAGCCACCCTGACAAGATCTATCCGGGTCAGGTTCTGCGCATCCCGCAGGAAGGCGTTGAAGCGTAAGCCATACGCATCATGCACGTTATTGAAAGGGGGTAGCTTGTCTGCCCCCTTTTTCGTTTTCACGGGTCGAACCATCGCTGGGTTCATCTTTTTAAGGGGCATTCGCCAAACTACGTTTGGGAATGCTTGTGTTTGCGCCCGCAAGCGCCCATCTTGTGACAAATGCGCATCCGAGTGCGCGATTGGCTCAGGGGAGGAGTAGTCATGAAGTTTGGTGGTATTGCCGACAAGAAGGCGATTGAGGCACAGATGCCGTGGGAAAAGCGCGACGTGCCAACGACGATTTTCCAACTGCTTAGCGGAACCGTTGCGAAGTTTCCTGATCGCAACGCAGTTAGCTACCAGCTCTTGTCAGGTCCGAACGATAAGGCCGAAACACTTCGCTGGTCCGAGTTGCTTGATAAGACGGTTCAAACCGCAAATCTGTTTCGCAAGCTGGGCGTGGGTGAAAAGGACGTTGTTGCCTATATCTTGCCCAATGCGAACGAGACGATCCTTGCGCTGCTGGGTGGCATGATCGCGGGCATCGTGAACCCGATCAACCCGCTTTTGGAAGCCGATCAAATCGCATCAATCCTGCGCGAAACCAAGGCTAAGGTTGTTGTCACGCTCAAGGCGTTCCCAAAGACCGATGTCGCCCAGAAAACCGCAGAGGCTGTGCGCCATGCACCGGGCGTGAAAACCGTTCTGGAAGTTGATCTCAATCGTTATCTCACACCGCCCAAAAGCTGGATCGTGCCGTTGGTGCGCCCGAAAAACCCGGTTAGCCATCATGCCAAAGTGATGAATTTCAATGCCGAAATGGCTAAGCAGAATACGACGCTGGATTTTGCCGATAGCAAGGGTGATCGCGTCGCGGCCTACTTCCACACAGGTGGGACAACGGGCATGCCAAAGGTTGCGCAGCATACCTACAACGGCATGATCTATAACGGCTGGCTCGGGAACGAGCTGCTATATACCGAAGAAGACAACGTGATGTGTCCGCTGCCGTTGTTCCACGTTTTCGCAACGCACGTGATCTTGATGTCCATTATTTAAAGCGGTGAGCATGTG
>NZ_JBAUHO010000173.1:0-6962 GCF_049680325.1 Planktotalea sp. | reverse complement strand
GGCGTGAACCACAGAAAGAACGCGGCCAGCACCATCGCGCAGCCGATCAGACGCTGCATAGCCCGCAGGATCGTCCATGCACCGTCAATGGCGCGCACCGGGACCGGCTTGCGGGGGGCCTCGAAGGCGAAATCAGATGCTGTTGTCATTGCCATAGCTCCCTAAAGTTTGATTCAACTTTGCAGGGAATCGTGACCAAATCGGGGCGTTGCTCTGGCCGGTTCGGGGCAATTCATCGCGCAGCAGTCCGCTTGCGCGGTTAACCGCTTGCCCCGCGCCGCAAACCGTGTATATCGGCCCTTCCTTTGCAACTTTGGAAAACCGCGCAGACTCTCGTGGTGGGGCCGCAAAGGGATATCGCCCTGCCTATGAAATGCGCCTTGATATAAATAGGAGAACGCATGCCGCTATATGAGCATGTCATGATTGCGCGTCAGGATCTGTCCAACACGCAAGCCGAAGGCCTCATCGAACATTTTGGCACCGTCCTCGCCGACAACGGCGGCAAACTCGTGGATAGCGAGTATTGGGGCGTCAAAACGATGGCTTACAAAATCAACAAGAACCGCAAAGGCCACTACGCCTTTTTGCGCTCTGACGCACCTGCGACAGCCGTGCAAGAGATGGAGCGCCTGATGCGCCTCCACGAAGACGTCATGCGCATTCTGACCATCAAAATGGATGAGCACGCAGAGCTGCCTTCCGTACAAATGCAAAAACGCGAAGAGCGCGGCGAACGCCGTGAGCGTCGCTAATCTTAGCTTGAAGAAAGGACTCTAAACCATGGCTGCAAAACCATTTTTCCGCCGTCGCAAAGTGTGCCCGTTCTCAGGCGAGAATGCACCAAAGATCGACTACAAAGACACGAAGCTGCTTCAGCGCTACATCTCTGAGCGTGGCAAGATCGTGCCGTCCCGTATCACCGCAGTCTCTGCGAAAAAGCAGCGTGAACTGGCCCGTGCCATCAAACGCGCCCGCTTCCTCGCCCTGCTGCCCTACGCTGTGAAATAAGGAGAACGAACATGAAAGTTATCCTTCTTGAGCGCGTCGCAAAACTCGGCCAGATGGGCGATGTTGTTGATGTCAAATCTGGGTACGCACGTAACTACTTGCTGCCACAGAACAAAGGCCTGACAGCCTCTGCTGCGAACATCGCAAGCTTTGAAGCGCGTAAAGCGCAGCTTGAAGCGAACAACCTGGAAACCAAAAAGGAAGCCGAAGACATGGCATCCCGTTTGGATGGTCAGAAGTTCGTTGTGATTCGCCAAGCGTCCGACGCTGGCTACCTCTACGGCTCTGTGACAACGCGTGATGCGGCTGACGCTGCAACAGACGGCGGTTTCTCTGTTGATCGCAAGCAGGTTATCCTGCAAGCGCCAATCAAAGAACTGGGTCTGCACACTGTAACAGTGCGCCTGCACCCCGAAGTAGACGCCGAAGTCGTATTGAACGTTGCACGTTCCGTCGAAGAAGCAGAGCTTCAGGCATCCGGCAAATCCATTCAGGAACTTGCTGCGGAAGAAGAGGCAGCTGCCGACTTCGAAATCGCAGAATTGTTCGATGATATCGGTGCTGCGGCAAGCGAAGACGAAGATCTTGCACCTGCCGCAAAAGACGAAGCAGAAGTTGACGAAGCGTAAGCATTAAGAGCAAGACTTGTGTTTCGAGCATTTCAGAAGGGGCTGCGTTAATCACGTAGCCCCTTCTTTTATTTGGATTTTTCGTCTTTTTATCTGAGCGAAATTCCGCTGAAATTAGCTTTCCTGATACCAAATTGTGCAATCCGGTTAACGTTGTAGTTTACAAGAGCTTGCAACTTGAGGGCGTTTCTGGTGAAAGTAACCCACTTCGGGTCCACGTCAACTGGATGAGCGCGCGGATCGAATAATAAAGGTGATGAGTATGACGAATATTGATGTGTTAATCGGTGCCCGCATTAAAGGCCGCCGTATCGCGTTAAAAATTTCACAGACGACGTTGGCTGAGTCTGTTGGTGTTCGGTTTCAACAAGTTCAAAAATACGAATCTGGCGCAAATCGCGTCAGCGCATCCCGCCTGTTGATGATCGCAGAAACACTTGGCGTTCCAATTTCATACTTTTTCCAAGGCCTGGACACGGCAGTAGATGGCGACGAAACTGATGTCGTATCACGCCGCGCAAATGCCCCTATCAACGCATTGACTGACGCGCGCGTCGGCGAAATCCTTGCATTGGTCGAAACCCTGCCCAAAGAGCAGCAAATGGCCGTTCTCGCCTTTTTGCGCACCCTATCCAAAACGACAGAGCAAGAACACGCCTGATTTACAGGCGGTTCGCATACACTAGACGTTGCCTAAACTTGGCATTCATGTGACAATCATCTCCTAACGTTGCTGTCTGGAAGTTGCATGGATCTAATTGATCTCGGCGCGAGCGATCATTCGGGCGCTGAGTTTACTGAATATCTGGGTGCTTTATGTGACCAGCTTGAGCTGGACTATGCATCGTATTGTGCAATCAATACGGTGTCCGATGCTGTGCAAGGTTTCGCAACCTACCCCGTCGAGTGGATCGAACATTATATGGGGAACGGGCTGCAAAACCTTGACCCTACAATTGCCGTGTCTGCCCGTTCTATCGCCCCTGTGGATTGGTCGCGCCTACAACGATTTGACGGCTTCAATGCCGTTTTCGCAAATGGGCGCGATTTCGGTATTAGCGATCGCGGCCTCACAGTGCCGATCAGGGGTCCCTACGGCGAATGTGGCTTGCTTAGCGTAACCCGTGACACGTCAGAGCGCGAATGGGCCCTGCTCAAAGGCAACATCCTGACAACGCTTCAAACCGCAGCCGTCAATATGCATGACGCGGTGATGCAATCGGACAAGCTTTCTATCGCGCTGCGCCGACCTGTCCTTTCTCAACGTGAATGCGAAGTTCTGCAATGGATTGCCGCTGGTAAATCACAACAGGACATCGGCGATATTCTGTCGATTTCTTTTAGAACTGTAGAAGTACATTTACGTTCCGCGCGTTCAAAGCTTAGCGCTTTGACAACCGCTCAGGCCGTTGGTCGTGGGATTTCCCTTGGGTTCATTCACCCCAAGTAGCCGACCCTAAATATACCTATTTGATAGGACTTATGCGCAAGTCGGACAGGTGCAAAGCCAAAAAAGTTCTACTTTTGCATGTATCATACGGGATTCCCCCAATAGCGCCCCCCAAAAATATGGTTAAAGGTTTCCTTAACAAAATGGGGGATTGATTAATGATAATTGTGGTGGACGGCGTGAACGCTGATCAGTTCACTGGCTTGCTATCGCAAGTATTTGAACTTCGTGCACGGGTCTTCAAAGACCGTTTAGGTTGGGACGTTGACGTTGTTGATGGTCAGGAGAAGGATCATTTCGACGAACTTCACCCTACCCATATCGTTTCAGTAACCGATGAAGGCCGCGTGGCTGGCTGCATGCGGCTGTTGCAAACAACCGGCCCGAATATGCTGGCGGATGTTTTTAGCTCTATCCTTCAGGGAGAGCCCGCTCCACGCAGCCCGCTGATTTGGGAAGCGACACGTTTTTGCGTGGACACAAACATGCTTGATAGCGGTAAGACCCGTAATTCGATTTCCTATGTTACCAGCGAAGTCATGGTCGGTGCATTTGAATATGCGCGTACAGCAGGCGTTGAAGACGCTGTTGCGGTGATCGATCCAATTATGAACCGCGTCCTGAAGCGATCCTGCAATGCACCCTACGACTACCTGGGTGAAGCAACGCCAATGGGCAAGGTTACTGCCATGGCGGCATTGATGGATTGCAGTGAAACACGGATCAACGCGGTACGTGACTTTGCCAATATTCAGGGCGATGTTTTTCTTGATGAAGACGAAGCCATCCAACGCTTTGGCGATGCGAATAGCAAAGCAAGTAATCCCAATGCGGTGCGTGCATTGCAAGACTACGTACATGAGCAATTGCAAGTCGCCTCTAACACAAGCGAGCTACGTGCAGCGCTGCACCTTCTCGCGGAACTAGAGAATGACACAAATCTAACACTGACCGAGGGTGCCGCCACTCACAGCTAGACCACCTTAAGGACATTCTTGGTCAAGTGAACGGATCCGGGTTGACAGCCCCGGGTCCGTTTTTTTTGCGTATGTATCTGTCAAAACTGGCTTGCTCCAGATTTCAGAAGCTATGTTTCTGATCCAAGGCACATTGCTTCAAGCCATGCAAAGCCTGTGTAATTGACTGCTCTGACTTGCAGTGCAAAACGAAATAACCCCGCTCAATCGAGCGGGGTTTCCTAATTCCAAAAAAGAGTTGGATTTACTCTTCTTCAAGCGCCTCAACGGCCTTTTGCAGCTCGTCTTTGCTGATCTCTTTGTCGGTGACTTTCGCCAGCTCGACAATGTAATCCACAACCTTATCTTCAAAGATAGGCGCGCGCATCTGCTGTTGCATCTGCTGGTTTTGCTGAACGAATTCAAAGAACTGACGCTCTTGACCAGGGTACTGACGTGCCTGGTTCATCATCGCTTGCGTCATTTCTGCGTCGGTCACTTGAACCTCGGCTTTCTGACCCAGCTCTGCAAGCAACAGACCCAGACGCACACGGCGCTCGGCCAATGTTTTATGCTCGTCTGTGGCTTCGATCGATGGGTGATCGTGGCCTTCAACTTCTGGGTTTTCTTCATGCCACAGCTGGTGCGCAATCTGATCGGCCTCGGCCGTAACCAAGGACGGTGGCAGATCGAAGGACACAACAGCATCCAGCTTGTCCAACAGGCTACGCTTCATGACAGCGCGCGCCGCACCAACATATTCTGCTTCAAGACGCTCAGCGATCTGGCCTTTGAGCGCAGCAAGATCTTCCGCGCCGAACTTAACAGCCAACTCGTCGTTCACTTCTGCCGCAACAGGCTCTTTCACTGCTTTGATTGTGCAGGTGAAAACAGCTTCCTTGCCCGCAAGGTGCTCGGCTTGGTACGGGTCAGGGAACGTAACGGTCACGTCCTTAACTTCATCGGCTTTCACGCCAACCAGCTGCTCTTCAAAGCCTGGGATGAACTGGTTAGACCCCAGAACCAATGGGAAATCTTCGCCAGCGCCGCCGTCAAACGCAACGCCGTCAACTTTACCAAGAAAGTCCATTGTAACCTGATCGCCGTCTTTGGCTTTGGAGCCTTTCTTGCGATCTTTAAAGTCTTGTGCTGTCTCAGCCAGATTTGCGAGCGCTTCTTCAACAGACGCATCGTCCGCTTTTGCGACAAGACGCTCAAGCTCGATCTTGCTTAGATCAACTTCTGGAATCGCTGGAAGCGCTTCGTAGGACATCGTGACGTTTACATCGTCGCCCTCTTTCCACGTTTCACCGTCAACCATGACGACTTCCGGCTGCATCGCAGGGCGATCGCCTGACGTTTCAAAATGCTCGGACATCGCGCCGTCTACAGCTTCCTGCATGGCTTCGCCAAGGATACGCTGGCCGAACTGCTTTTTAAGCAATGGCATTGGAACTTTGCCTTTACGGAAGCCTTTCATTTCGACTTCTGGGCGCGCTTCTTCAAGCTTTTCGTTAACTTTCGCTTCAAGCTCGGAAGCCGTGATCGTGATGGAGTAGCCCCGCTTTAGGCCTTCATTAAGCGTTTCGGTGACCTGCATGTCGTCCTTATCCATTGCATAGGGGCCGCAGAGGCGTCTGCGGCGGTCAAAATCTGGGCCTGACTACTTGAGCCAGCCTGAGGGTTCAAGTGGATTCGGGGCCGAAAAACACCCAAGTGAATACATAAGAAATCGGGCGCTTTAGTTTGATGTTGCTCGAAATGCGCCGGCAAATGTTTTCCCGCGATCTTCATCAGATCCATGAAAGGTGCCGAGCGCTTCAAAAAACCTATAAATCGTGACGTCCCCGTCCGATCTGCGCTGAGCCCTCAATCGAATTCCAGAAAAACGGCCATCTAACTCGCCGTTGATCCCATCATATACAACTGACCCTTCAAGAGCTCGATCATCGTAGCGACCATTTACTGCGATCAAGTCCGACGTGCCTGTTAACGTCTTGTCATCGAAGTTAGCTAGCAAAGTAAGTGCACCGGATTCATTGGCTATTGTATACTGGGCTATTCCTTCATCGTCATACCCAGTGCGCTCTGCATATGCGATTCCAACCGTCCCATCCAGTTTTGCGCTGCCCGTCAAAGGCAACGCCGGTTTGGTAACTGAAAGATGATAGTCAGGGTGATAAAGATACCTATACTCGCTGCTAAACTTTTTAACGATCGCCTCTGCATTGCCATCTTCGTAGGCAAACGCCCCATAGACCGCGGGACCGTGATTTGAGCTTAACTTAAACGCAGCGCTGTCCACGACGGCCGGATCGCTATAGCTTAACGTTTTGAGCGGTGTTGTTGGATAAAGCGTGCTGCTCGGCGTTCCGCCAGATGAGGACACTGTTCCAACCGGTTCGGGCTCAATTATCTCGGGTAGATCAGCAGTAGCATTCGCCACTTGATCCGATTGACATCCCGCAACAGCGATACTGATAGCGATAGCGCCACAAACCCGAAAAACATGCATTAAACGTAACCTTACTCTTTACCGTCGACAGAGACGTTTACAGAGGCCCGGATTATGAGGTGCTCAAAAGAGCAAAAAGCGATAATGCCAATGGCTGAGGCGTGCCGGAGACATGGGTTAAGCCACGTATCGTTCTACAAGTTCAAAGCCAAATACGGTGGCATAAACCTATTCTAGATCCACCGCCTGAAATCGCCTGAAGACAAGAACGCCAAGCTCAAACGCTTGCTGGCGGTTACGATGCTCGACCATGTTGAACTGATGAATTTGCTAGGAAAGAGCTTCCGACACCGAATGTGCGAAGGGCAGCGGCACGCACGACAACGCAGGGGTTCTGGCGGCGAAGAGGCCGCACGCGTTGCCCTGGGATTGGACGCGCCCCTGCGTGTCAACGTAAAGCC
>NZ_JBAUHO010000172.1:0-3704 GCF_049680325.1 Planktotalea sp. | reverse complement strand
AGACCCTTTCAACATCACGCACCTTACGCTGGTCGGCCAAGACAGCGATGGGATGTTCCATGAAATACAACGTAATCCGCTTACCGGTTGAGTGACCACAAAACGTCGTTTTAAAACTGCTGCGGATTGGCCCCTTCCCCTTGCGCGGCACTTGCTCTAATTCCTGCGTCAAGACAGGCTTAGGGGGCCAAGGCATGGCGCATATCATTGTAGTCGGAAACGAAAAAGGCGGGGCTGGAAAGTCCACCGTTTCGATGCACGTGGCGACTGCCCTTGCCCGCATGGGCCATAAGGTTGGCGTTCTTGATCTGGACCTGCGCCAAAAGACATTCGGGCGCTATGTCACGAACCGGGCGTCTTTTCTAAAGGCCCAAGGTATAGAGCTGCCTTGCCCCGACTATCGTGAATTGCCCGAAATCGATCAAAACAACCTGCGCCCCGGCGAGAACGTCTACGATCATCGTTTGTCCGCTGCGGTCGCGACATTGGAACCCGATAGCGATTTCATTGTGATTGATTGCCCCGGCTCGCACACGCGCCTAAGCCAAGTCGCGCATTCGCTTGCCGATACTCTCATCACGCCCTTGAATGACAGTTTCGTTGACTTCGACCTGCTGGCACACATCGATACAGACGGCGTTAAGATCGAAGGACCTTCGGTCTACTCAGAAATGGTTTGGAACGCGCGTCAGCTGCGTGCGCAAGCCAAACTGCCGCCGATTGACTGGATTGTTCTACGCAACCGCATGGGCGCGCAAAACATGGTGAACAAACAAAAGATGGAAGCCGCTATCAACTTGCTGGCCAAACGCATCGGATTTCGTGTCGCACCCGGCTTTAATGAACGCGTGATCTTTCGCGAGCTGTTTCCACGTGGCTTGACCCTGCTCGATCTAAAGGATGTTGGCGTAAAGCAGATGAACATCTCGAACGTCGCGGCCCGTCAGGAATTGCGTGATTTGATGAAGGCGCTCAATCTTCCAGGTGTCACCGTCGATTTCTAAGCGCCGCTTAAACGCAGCAAAAGCTTGCTGAGAACGTCGCGTTCTTCTGCGCTCATCTGATCGGAGAGCCTTTGATCGTAGCGCCGCGCCTCTTCTCGCAGTTCGGCGTAGACGGTTTTGCCAAGGCTCGTTAGCTCCAGCGCTTCTACGCGTCGATCCCGTTCAAGGCGTGTTCGCTTCAGATAGCGGCGCGTTTCAAGCGCACCTACCGCGCGGCTGATCTTGGTTTTATGCGATCTTGCACGTTCGCCAATCTCTTTTGCGGTCAGCGTGCCATAGATCCCCAGATGAAAGAGAACACGCCATTCCGTGCGCAGCATACCATAGCGGTTCTTGTAGATTTGGGTGAACTCGAGGCTCGACGCCTCTGCCGCCTGATTCAGCAGATAGGGCAGGAAGAGTTGTAGATCAAAGTCATCTTTTTCGCTCATAACTCTGTTTAGGTGGTTGTTAGTTACAAAATCAACTAATATTCCAACAGCCAACCGATCTGCATGGGAGCCTGAAATGAACCGCCAAGTTACTCCGAACAATTTGACCCACGCTGCAACGCCGATGGGCACGACCGAAGGCTATATGCCCGGTTTTGGAAACGACTTTGAAACCGAAGCCCTGCCGGGTGCCCTGCCCCAAGGCATGAACAGCCCGCAAAAATGTAACTACGGTCTTTATGGCGAGCAGCTGTCTGGCACTGCCTTCACTGCGCCCTCCCATCAGAACGAGCGCACATGGTGCTACCGTATCCGTCCATCGGTCAAGCATTCGCATCGCTATGAGAAAATCGACCTGCCCTATTGGAAATCCGCGCCCTGCGTTGATCCGGACGTCATCTCGCTCGGTCAGTATCGCTGGGATCCGGTGGCGCATACGGACGAGCCGCTGACATGGCTCACCGGCATGCGCACGATGACGACTGCGGGTGACGTGAACACACAGGTTGGCATGGCGACGCACGTTTATCTCGTGACGGCATCTATGGAGGACAGCTACTTCTTCTCTGCCGATTCCGAGTTGCTGGTTGTACCGCAAGAAGGGCGTTTGCGTTTTTCCACCGAACTGGGTGTGATCGACGTCGAGCCCAAGGAAATCGCAATCATCCCGCGTGGCCTGCTGTACCGTGTTGAGGTGCTCGAAGGCCCCGCGCGCGGGTTTGTTTGCGAGAACTACGGGCAGAAATTCGAATTGCCCGGTCGTGGGCCGATTGGCGCAAACTGCATGGCGAACCGCCGTGATTTCAAGACACCCGTCGCCGCGTTTGAAGATCGCGATGCGCCCTCGAGCGTGACGATCAAGTGGTGTGGCCAGTTTCACGAGACGAAGATCGGCCATTCCCCATTGGACGTGGTTGCTTGGCACGGTAATTACGCACCCTGCAAATATGATCTGCGCACCTATTGCCCGGTGGGTTCGATCCTGTTCGATCACCCTGATCCGTCGATCTTTACCGTCCTGACTGCCCCCTCCGGTCAAGCAGGCACTGCTAACATCGACTTTGTACTTTTCCGCGAGCGTTGGATGGTGGCAGAGGATACGTTCCGTCCACCTTGGTATCACAAGAACATCATGTCTGAACTGATGGGCAACATTTACGGTCAGTATGACGCGAAACCGAAGGGATTCATTCCTGGCGGGATGAGCCTGCATAACATGATGATCCCGCATGGGCCTGACAAGAATGCCTTTGAAGGGGCATCCAACGCCGATCTGGGGCCCGAGAAACTGGACAACACAATGTCCTTCATGTTCGAGACGCGGTTCCCGCAGCATTTGACTGCATTCGCTGCGAAAGAAGCGCCGCTTCAGGACGATTATATTGATTGCTGGGAAGACATCGAAAAGAAATTCGACGGCACGCCCGGTAAGAAGTAAACCAATACAAACGTAAGGCGCGTGGTTTCACGCACCGCCCGCCAAAAGGACGATCTATGACGCTGCTAACCTCTTGGGTGGCTTCGGCCAACTCTGCCGAAACTGATTTCCCACTGAATAACCTGCCCTACGGCGTGTTTTCTACAGACGACCTTGATCCACGTTGCGGCGTTGCGATTGGTGACATGATCCTTGATTGCCGCGCAGCCGAAGAAGCCGGGCTTATCGACATCACTGATGAGCCGCTCTTTGATGTGCCGTTCTGGAATGAAGTGATGGAAGAAGGCCGCAAGACCTGGGACAAGCTACGTGCGCGCCTTACGGAAATTCTTTCTGAGGGCTTCACAGGAGAAGCGCTTGTGACTGACCTGCTGGTTCCGCGCGCTGATGCCGAGCTACATTTGCCGTTCCTTGTTGCCGAGTACACCGATTTCTATGCAGGTCGCCAACATGCGCAGAACATGGGTGCAATTTTGCGTGGCTCGCCCAGCCTTCCTGCGAACTGGCTTCATATTCCGATTGGCTATAATGGGCGCGCCTCCTCTGTTGTCGTCTCTGGCACACCGATCCACCGCCCCAACGGACAGATCAAAGCGCCAGATGCCGAAATGCCGAGCTTTGGCCCGTCCAAGCGACTGGATATCGAGCTTGAGATGGGTGCGGTCGTCGGCAAGAGCACAGATCTGGGTCAACCTATATCTGTTGATGAAGCTGACGACATGATCTTTGGCTATGTGCTGCTGAATGACTGGTCAGCGCGGGATATCCAAGGTTGGGAATACCAACCGCTTGGTCCGTTTCAGGGGAAAGCATTTGGCACATCCATAAGCC
>NZ_JBAUHO010000171.1:0-9189 GCF_049680325.1 Planktotalea sp. | reverse complement strand
GTTTTGAAGCCAGAAGAGCTGACCAAGCGGTTAACGATCTGCCCAAAGCGACCGATGCCCGCGATGATAACGGGTCCGTCTTCGTCGATTTCGTCATGCTCTACATCTTGGTCCGTATGCGCGCCCTTTTTGCCAATGAGCTCCATCAGAATAAACAACAGTGGCGTCACAAGCATAGAGAGAGCGACAATCAGCAAGATGCGTTCGGATAGTGCGACAGGAATGACGTTCTGCGACACAGAAAAGGCAGTCAGGACAAACCCGAATTCGCCTGCTTGGGCAAGGCCGAGGGTGAAGAGCCAGCGATCCCGACCGTGCAATTTAAAAACGTGCGAGAGAACGTAAAGAACTAGGCCCTTTACGACAATGACGGCCGCCGTGAGGCTGATGATGCCAATTGGGTCACGCATCAGCACAGCAAAGTTGATGCCAGACCCAACCGTTATGAAAAACAGACCGAGCAAAAGGCCCTTGAAAGGTTCTATGTCGGTTTCAAGTTCGTGGCGGAATTCGGAGTTGGCCAGAACCACACCCGCGAGGAAGGCACCCAGAGCAGGAGACAGGCCGACGAGCATCATCAGGAAAGAGATGCCAACGACGATCAAAAGCGCCAGTGCCGTAGACATTTCGCGCAGATGCGCGGCGTGAATGAAGCGGAAAACAGGGCGGGTCAGGTAGATACCAGCAAAGATGATTGCGCCGATTGCACCAAGCGTGACTAGCGTGACGCCCCAGCCCGGTAGATCGGACACAAGGCTGAGCGAGCTATGGGCGTTGCTATTGTGAGCCTCTAGATGCCGTTCGATCGAACCATCGGCGTTAAGCGTCATGGCCGTGGGCATGGCAAGCAGCGGCAAAAGCGCCAGCATCGGGATTACGGCAATATCCTGCGTTAGGAGTACCGAGAAGTTCGAGCGCCCACCGGCGGTGCGCATCAAGCCCTTTTCGCTGAGGGTTTGAAGAACGATCGCTGTGGATGAGAGAGCAAAGATCAGACCGACAGCGAGGGCAACGCTCCAGCTTAGTCCAAGTGCCATTGCGCCGCCCATGAAGGCCAAAGTGGTAAGCGAAATTTGTAAGCCGCCAAGCCCGATCAGGCGATGGCGCATATCCCAGAGAGCGCGCGGTTCCAGTTCCAGTCCAATGAGGAACAACATCATGACCACGCCAAACTCGGCAAAGTGTTGTAGGTCTTTTGTCTCTGCGCCAACAAGGCCAAGCACAGGGCCTATCAAGATACCTGCCGCAAGATAACCAAGCACAGAGCCAAGCCCAAGGCGCGCCGCGACGGGAACGGCCAAAACAGCCGCGCCTAGATATATCGAAGCAGAAAAGAGGAAGCTCTCCATAAATCAGGTCTTTCAATAGTCTTACGTGGGAAGCGGCGCGTCTTTTTTCAATTGATCCATTACGATCTGGCTTTGCACACGAGCAACTGCCGGATGGGGTAAAATGACATCGTGAATGAGGCTGTTGAGAGCCGATAAATCATAGCAATAGATGCGCAGCAAGTAGTCTGCATCGCCCGTAAGCGTCCAAGCGCTTATGACCTCTGCCCGCAGCTCGATCAATCGAGCGAAACTATGCGCTTGATCGGGGCCGTGGGTGCTTAGCTGGACCTGTACAAAAGCCTGAACCGACAGCCCAAGCTTGTCGGCATCCAAATGCGCGCGGTAGGCATTGATGTAGCCATCTGACTCTAGCCGTTGCCGCCGCCGCCCGGCTTGGCTTGCCGACATGTTCAGGCGCTCGCCAAGCTCTTGTGCCGTTAGATGAGCATTGCTTTGCAGCGCTGAGAGCAAATGTTTGTCTGTGTCATCTATCATGCGGAAGTTTTCCAAGTTTGCGAGATTTCGTGCGAATTATACGCACAAATATGTAACATGGCGATGACGTGTTCGTAATTTATCCGAAAGGGTGCGCAGTTTCTGGCTTTTTGGATGTTCGGTCGCGCATTGTCTTGAGCTTTTAGCCCTTGGGCATCCTCAGCGTGACGTTTCGTCCGCTTTTCGTGTAAATCAGCTGTGCATCGCCAATTGCAGAAACGCGGCCCCCATCGACACGATCCCCGACTTTCACCTTCTGGTAGCGACCGTTGGACAGGCGCACCAAGGCGCGGCGACTAGAGGGTTTACCATAGACACCGATAAGGTTCACACGGCTCAGGTTGATTGCGTTTTTAACAGTGGCTGACTTCGCAACAGAGGTATTCGAGGGGATGCGCGGGCTAACCGTGCGCGGCGCGACTGCGGCAACTTGTGTCGCCTCTTGAGCCGGCGCGCTTTCAGCCTGCTTCTGGGCACGGGAAACGATACGGGAAAAGTTTCCGGGGCGTGGGGACGGTTTGCGCGATGTCGCAACGGCAAGGCGCGTTGCTGGGACTTGCGCGGCTTCGGTTTCTTCGATCTGCTTTTCGACTTGGGGGCGCAATTTCGGGCGTAGCTTGGACAGCTCGGCGCGTGTGTTGCCACCAAGTTGCGTGCGCTCAGAGCTTTCTACCAAGCCGCCTGGACGGGCGCGAGGACGCAGAGTTGCCGTCAGCCCTGTTTCGGGTTCAGGCGCAACAGCAGTTTCTTCCGGTGTTACAGCAGCATCGCGAAGGCGCTGTGGAATTGCTGGGGGAACACGCGCAGGGCGTCCCAGAAATACCAAAGCGCCTTCGGGCGTTAGCGCGCCCTCAGGGGTTGCTATGACAAGGCCATTATCATCGAATGCGAAGGTCGCGTCCGGAGGCGGCGGCGCGGCAAGGCCAGCCGGCGCGTCATCGCGGGGCTGCGTCAACGGCTCTAGCGCAAAGGCGTCCTGTCCATTGATGCGTGCATCAATTGATGCTGGATAGACATCATCCAGTGCTATCGCAGGTGGACTAAGGGGTTGCACCGGGGTCGCTAGCCAGATGCCGGTTGCTGCGTATTTTGCTTGTGCCTCTTCCGGAGAAATGACGGGTGGGCTGGGTTTAACCTGCGTTAGCGCGTCGTCACTGCTTGGCAGATCGTCCAGCGAAATATCATCGACGCCGACCTCAAGCGAGGCAACTTCGATTTCCTGATCCGCCAGTATTTCTTCCTCTGGATTTGGGAGTTCGGCAATGGCGCGATTGCGATCGCCGCCGCCAAAAAAGCGCGCCAATCCGTCATCCAGAAAGACCGAGGCCCATGCAGCAACCGAGACAAGGAACAACAGCAAAATCGCAGTGAGGATCAACCCTAGGAAACGTGGCTTGCCGCCAACTGGGATAGGCTCAGGTTTTTTCTTGGGCTTGCGCGCGCCGAATACGGTCATGCGCTGTTTTTCTTCTTCGCGCGCGTTTTCGACGACGGGCTCGGGTGCCTGCTTCTCACGTTTGGTGAAAAGGGAACGCATGCCGGAAACTGCTGCGCTTCCAGCTGAACCTGCAAGGGCTACTGCCTTGGCCTTTGCATCGCTCGCGGGTTTGCCAGGCTCTTGCGAAGGCGCGCTTGGCGCGCGCAGATCGGGCATTGGCGCGCTATCGGATGCACCGCGCAGGGCATTCGCGCGCGGGCTTGCTACGAAGGAATTTGGCATCGGTGGGATGTCATCAAAGGCATCGTCATCGATCGCCGTTCCAGGGCGAAGCGCTCCGAGACTGACATCTACCTGCGCCTCATCAAGAGCGACTTCGGATCGTCCGGTGATTTCAGGCGCTTTCGCGGGTGCGGGTGGTGTTGTACTTGGTGACGTCAACTCGCCGGGTGCGGTTGTCGGGGCGCCTACGCCGCGCTGGACACCGTCAAGTCGTGGGCCCTTTGGCGCGGGCGCGACCGGGGTTGCAATGCTTGGCGCAATGATTGGAGCCGTTTCTGGCGCAGAACGGCGCGATGAAAACCCGGGCGCGGGCGCAAGATCATCGTTTGTTTCGCTCGAAGGGGTAGCCGCAGCTTCGGCTTGCCGCGCGGCAGGGACGCTATCCGCCTTGGGTTTTGCAGGTGCAACAGGTTCAGGTGCTACAGGGACCGCATCGCCGGTTGCGATGGCAGGTGTTTCATCTGTTTCCAGCGCTGAAATACCCTTTGAACGGGCAACTGCGCTAAGGCCGAAGTTCGGCTCTTTTGGGAATTTCTCAAACGCAGGCGCGGCGACAAAGCCGACGGGCGCAAAGCCGTGCTCGCTGGCAAAGCTTTCTGCTTCTTGTAGGGTTTCCTTGGCGACCGCCGCGACATAGACATTGCCGCCGTCGTTTGCGAAGTCAAACTCCAGCTCGTCCACTGAGTAAGGCGTCGCCCCGTCAAGTGCTGTCAGCACCGCGCTTTGCACTTCGGCCTTGTCCAGACCAGTGACATCGACCGTTAGGTATTTGATCTGGTCGTCGGGGATAATTAATTTGGTTTCGACAGGGCCATCACCCAGCGCAGCTGCTTTTTCCAGCAAGATCGCAAGATCGCCTGCCAAATCTTCTGTAGACAAATCAACGTCGCCTACACGACCCCAGCCCTTGCCCTGACGGTGCAAGAGTTGAATACCGCTAAACGAAAGCGACAATGTAAAATTAGGTCTCATACTGGTAATTTAGTCTCCCCAAGTGCGCAGCGAAAGTGGTACGGCACATTTCCCAAAGTATAGCAGGTTCTTGCTTAGAGAAAGAAGACTCACACCCGTGACGCGGGGAAGTTTTAAGCGGATTTTGCAGCAGGTTTTCGCCAAGGATCACCAATCGAGTTGCGTCTTACCTAAATTGAGAGGCACGCTAAGCGGGCCGAAGTGGTCATCAAGATCAAGGAAAGGTGTTACAATGTCCTTAAAAAATTGGGTAATTTTGCTATGTGTCGCCGGGGGGAGCGTTCTTGCAGCCCCGCTGGCAGCGCAAGAACAAGAGCCACGCGCGCAAATTGTTGTTATCGGCGCAGGCGAAGTGAGCGTGCCGCCCGATATGGCTGTTATAACGCTTGGCGCGCGTCATAGCGCAAAAAGCGCAGCCGATGCATTGGCTGAAACCAACAAAGCGGTTGCAGCGATTCTATCCAGAATGACGAAATTGGGGGTTGATCCCAAGGACATGCAAACAGCGACGCTCGGGCTGAATCCGATCTGGGGCAAGTCTTCGCGCTATGAGGAGGGCGAAGTCGTGCCGCCGGTTGGCTTTGAAGCGTCCAACACCGTTCACGTGACCCTTCGCGATCTGGATAAGCTTGGCGCTGTATTGGATAGCGTTGCCCGTGAAGGCGCTAATTCCTTTTCCGGCTTTCGCTTTGGCTTGATTGATCCAGAGCCCACGCAGGATGAAGCGCGCAAGAACGCGGTAAGCGATGCACGCCGCAAGGCTGAATTGTATGCAGCAGCTGCCGGCGTTTCGGTTGGTGATATTTTGCTGATAACCGAGGATACGAACGGCGGCGGCGGTTATCCTTCTCCAGTTATGGAAATGGCCGCGGCACGCTCTGGCGCAGTGCCGATTGCACAGGGTGAGGTCACCCAAAGGGCAAGCGTCAGGATTGTCTATGCAATTGGGAAATAAGAAAAAGGCCCGAAGCACGCTTCGGGCCTTTCAACTGCGTCGTTTGAATTCTACGCGGAGGCGGCTTTGATTGCCTGATCCAGATCGGCAATCAGATCTTCCGCGTTTTCGATCCCGATTGAGATACGAACCACATTCGGGCCAGCGCCCGCCGCTTCTTGCTGTTCGGCCGAAAGCTGGCGGTGCGTCGTTGAAGCCGAGTGGATCACAAGTGAGCGCGTGTCGCCAAGGTTTGCCACATGGCTGAAAATCTCAAGGCTATCGACGAATTTGACGCAAGCGTCATAGCCGCCTTTCAAGGCAACTGTGAACAGGCCACCCGCACCTTTGGGGCAGATTTTCGCAACGCGCTGGTTGTATGGCGAGGAAGGTAGACCAGCGTAGGTCACGTAATCCACGTCGTCATGCTGTTCCAGCCATCCGGCAACCTTCATCGCGTTCTCCACATGGCGCTCCATACGAAGGCTGAGCGTCTCGATACCGCAAAGCGTGTAGTGGGCCGCCTGTGGGTTCATCGTCATACCCAAATCACGCAGACCGATAGCGATGCCGTGGAAGGTGAAGGCAAGCGGGCCGAATGTTTCAGCAAACTTGAGGCCGTGATAGGCGGGCTCTGGCTGGCTAAGGGACGGGAATTTGTCCGACGCGGACCAATCGAAATTGCCGCTGTCCACAACGCAGCCACCTGTGACAGTTCCGTTACCTGTCAGGTACTTCGTTGTTGAATGCACCACCAAGGTCGCGCCATGTTTGATCGGGTTGCACAGGTAGGGCGTTGCTGAGGTGTTATCTACGATCAATGGAACGCCAGCGGCATTGGTGATTGCGGAAATCGCATCCAGATCAGTGATGTAACCGCCCGGGTTTGCGATGGATTCACAGAAGACCGCGCGCGTGTTATCGTCGATGGCGGCCGCGACAGCAGCTTCATCGTCGAAGTCCACAAATTTGGCTTCCCAGCCGAAACGTTTGATTGTTTGACTGAACTGGGTAATCGTACCGCCATATAGACGGGTCGAGGCCACGACATTCATGCCGGGCTGCATCAACGGGAACAGCGCCATGATCTGGGCTGCGTGACCAGAGGAGCAGCAAACAGCGCCTGCACCGCCTTCCAGCGTTGCGATGCGTTCCTGCAAAACGGCAACGGTCGGGTTGGTCAGGCGCGAATAAATATAGCCCACTTCTTGCAGGTTAAAGAGCGCTGCCGCGTGTTCTGCGTCGCGGAACACGTAAGCTGTGGTCTGATAGATAGGCGTGTTGCGTGCGCCTGTCGCGGGATCGGGGCGGGCGCCCGCGTGAATCTGTAGGGTGTCAAAGCCGTAGCTTGGGGCGTCAGTCATGGTGTGTCCTCACGTTGAAAAAGCGTTGAGGCGCACCGTAGGTTAATGTTCCGAGGCTCACAATATAGCTTGAGAAAAGCGGAACAGGTGTTTTGCAAAATAGCTTTTCGCAGAAACGCCTGTTTTGCCGCGCTGCCCCAAATGGGCGCTTGGATCAGCGCATCCAGAAGCCGGCCTTCTTGATGCGGTTGCGAATGGCCTGTTCCTTGCGCGGCAGGTCATCCTGATCGAATAGCGCACGTACCTTTTCGCCGCGGCCGTGATAGATCATCCGCTTGATCGCATCTGAGCCTTTGAGCACTTTCTTGATCTTGTTGGGCGCCGAGATGTCATGCAGCACATCAATGACATGATCGCCCTCGCGTGCATAAAGCAACGGTAGCATGCGGTAGTGACAGCTTATTTCGCCATCTAGCAGGCCGCGTGGAATCGTGTCTTTTCCGCCGCCAAAGCTGTGAATAACCAAAGGAAGCGCAACTTGATCGAGCCAAGGATCAAGCGTTTGTAGCACCAATTCAGGAGGCGCATCATCGCGAATGGCTGTTGCGTACTCAAGGAAGCGCGCACCAAATTTCTGAGGGCATTTGTAGAAAAAATATCCTGCATTGTAGTATGGATAGCGGCGCCAGTATTCATCAGGCTTGCTCAGATCAAGCGCACTGTCAAAGTCCAGTTCGAACTTGTCATAAAGCGATTTCCAGATTGCGCCATAGCCCGGGCCATAAAGCTCCAGCTCGGGCCAAGTGTTTTCGCGGCGCAATGATGCGGATGGACGGGCAAAGTCAAAAGGAACCGCGTTCAAATCGCCTGTGATAAGAGTATCTGTATCAAAGAAGATAAACGGTTCGCCTTTGGGCAGGGCGACCAAGGCTTCGATCTTGTTGCCATAGGGGTAGCTTTGGCCAAACACGCGGCTTTCGAACTGGACAAACTCACCGCCCAGATCAATCAGCAGATCACGAAGATCGCCATCGGGTAGGCGCGGATCACGATCCCATAGCGGGCCGGGCAGGGGCTCTGCCAAAAAAAGCCGACCCTTGAAGTCGGGGTTTGTATGCCGCAACGAGGCCGCGAAAAGTGCAGCTTCATAGGCCAGACGGCCGTTTTGTACGACGATCATCACATTTAAGGATGGATTCTTGGTGCTCTTTTTTGCCATGCTGGGCCCATCTGCTCGCGGGTTTGCTTGACCCTACGCCGCTCTGTGATGAATTTCCAGAAGCCGTGCAGTCGAGATTGAAAAGAAATATTCAGATTAGATTTTGGGAGACATATTATGAAATCGGCAACCGTTGCACTTTGCGTGTTGATGCTGGCCAGCACTGCCAGCGCTCAAAGCGGATTTGGCTCAAGCGATGTCACCAGCGGTGATGGTGTGAGCGCAGCAGACAGCTTTGATCTGACAGGGCTTACACCCGAGGATCAAACGCCAACGGGCAAGTTCACAACCGCGGCGGAGATTGGCCAGATCCTTGAATTGACCAAAGATAGCTGGACGGCTGTACGTGAATATGACGGGCAGGACCTGGTCTATTTTTCCCATATTTTTTCGTGGCGCTGCGGGTTGAAGGCCGCGAAGTTTTCTATCAACGACGAACCGCTTCGTGATTTGGAAATGCCAGAGTGTCATATGCAGTTCAAACAGCCCAATGCGATCCTGAACGACGAAGCATTGATGACCTTTCAACGCTACGAGCTTGGCAGTGTGAAATCTATTCGCATTGATGTTTTGCTTGATAATCTGACGGTTCAATCAGTGACGCTTTTGCGTGAAAACATACTTATTCCCTAGCACTCAGAGGTGGCCGAGGAAATTCTGACCACTCGTTAAAGCGGATAGCAATGGTGCATTGCGCGCCAGCCGTTTGATCGAACGGCTGTCGCGATCGTTAAGGTATGACGCGTCTATCTGAACACTTTAGACAGGTTCAAAGATGTGTGTGAGGATCGGCAAACGGCTGACCTGCTACAATGTCGAGCGGCCTGAAATGAAGGCCTGATCCACCGTAACATGTCCAACGAGTGCTGACGTCAGACACGCTGTAAGGTAAATGGTGGGCGACCCTGGAATCAAATTTGGCACGAGGCAATCAGTGCATCAAAGTTCTTATTTTTAAGAGTTTTAATGCGTATTCCATGAAGGGCAGGTTGAGTTGTGTATCGAAATTTGAGGCGAATGTATCGAAAGCACCTTGGATTTCAACATGACCATAACATAGCCATTGAGGGCATTTATTCATTTGCCTGGCTAGTGAATAAACCCATCACCCTTTAGCCGTTCCAACGCTGCGGTCACAGCAGGTTCGGGGAAGCTGGCGCGTTTGTGGTCGTTCCAAGCTTCCAAGGCTACCGACATGTCGGGCTGTGTTGTGA
>NZ_JBAUHO010000170.1:0-3090 GCF_049680325.1 Planktotalea sp. | reverse complement strand
ATATTGCAGAGCAGGTTGTCTATCTTGTGACTGGTACCGCGCCAGAAGATGATCGCCAGAAAGGTGATATTTCTTCGACCCATCTTTCGGCCTCAAAGGTGTAGCGCGATGGCAGCCGCGCAACCTTGCGTATTGCTGGTCGAGGACGAAGCGGCGCAGCGCGAGGTGCTGTCCTATAACCTGGAAGCAGAAGGGTTTCGCGTTGTGCAGGCAGGTAGCGGCGATGAGGGCCTGCTTCTGGTTTCCGAAGAAATGCCAGACCTGATCGTCCTTGACTGGATGTTGCCGGGGGTGTCGGGCATCGAGGTGTGCCGGCAGATCAAATCGCGGCAAGACACGAAAGACATACCTGTCATCATGCTGTCTGCGCGATCCGAAGAAGTGGACAAGGTCCGAGGTTTGGAAACCGGCGCGGATGATTATGTTGTCAAACCCTATTCGGTAAAGGAACTGCTGGCGCGGGTGCGCGCGCAGTTACGGCGCACGCGCGGCGCGGCAGTTGGCGCGCGCCTGAGTTTTGAGGACATCGTGCTTGACGGCGAAACCTATACTGTCACGCGCGCCGGCGAGAGCATCAAACTTGGACCGACCGAATTTCGGCTGCTCAGTCAATTCATGGAAAAACCCGGCCGCGTCTGGCCGCGCGAGCAAATGCTGGATCGGGTCTGGGGGCGCGATAGCTATGTTGATACACGCACGGTTGATGTCCATGTGGGACGTTTGCGCAAGGCTCTGACGGCCTTCGGCGGCAGCGATCCGATCCGCACGGTGCGCGGGGCAGGGTATTCGCTCGGATAAGGCAGGAGGGGGCCAGCCCCCTCCTTGGCCTTGCCAAGACTCCCCCGGAGTTTATTTGGCAAAATGAAGCGTTAGCGGGGCAGCCCGTCCTCGCCTTCGGTCTGGGTTGCGATCCAGTCGCGAAACACGCTTAGGGCAGGGTTTTGAGTATTGGTTTCTGGCCAGACCAGATAATAGGCCCCCAATGCGCGCGTCGGCCCGCCATAGGCAGTTATAAGGCGGCCAGAGGCGAGTTCCTGTTCTGCAATGAAATCGGGCAAGAGCGCAACGCCAAGCCCGTGAATAGCGGCCTGTGTTATTGTCGAAAACTGATCGAAGCGCGCGCCGGCACTGCCGGGCACAGGAGCGCCGTGCGACGCGAGCCACGTGTTCCAAGCGTCAGGGCGCGTTTGGATATGCAACAAGGGCAGGGCGCTGAGAGCCCCTGCCGATGCAAGCGCGCCGCCCTCAAGCAGGCCGGGTGCACAGACGGGAATGAGGGTTTCTTCGCGCAGCAGCAGGCTTTGGCATTCGGGCCAATGCCCGTCGCCATATTGGATCGCCGCATCAAATGGATCAGCAAGGAAGTTCACAGCCGTTAGGCGCGTTGAAAGGTTCACGGTGACATCCGGATTCAACGCCGCGAAATGGGCAAGGCGCGGCACCAGCCAGCGCATGCCAAAACTGGGCAGGATCGCAAGGCTAAGGCCACCTGCGCCGGGGTCAAGATGCAGCTGCATTGACGCGCGCGCAATCTGGGCAAGCGCCGCGCGAATTTCCTGCGCATACCGCGCGCCGGCATCACTCATACGCATGCGGCGCTTTTCCCGTAGGATTAGCGGCACGCCTAGTTGTTCTTCGAGCACCTGCAATTGCCGTGACACCGCACTTTGCGT
Organism: Planktotalea sp.; assembly: GCF_049680325.1. Lineage (GTDB taxonomy): Bacteria > Pseudomonadota > Alphaproteobacteria > Rhodobacterales > Rhodobacteraceae > Planktotalea. The sequence goes on along the minus strand of NZ_JBAUHO010000170.1, from coordinate 1,417 downwards.
CAGCGAAAGCTCCTGCGCTGCGCCTGTCGCTGTGCCATGGCGATCCAGCGCCTCCAGCGCGCGCAATGACGCCATCGAGGGGAGATATCGGCGGGGTAGAGAGGGCGCTTTCATATTCTTAAAACTCATGAACTGACGAGAGTATATTGTTAGCCTTATTGCGTTTGCGCGTCTATGCTGGCGACGAAATTGTCATAACAGGGCTATGAAAATGTCTGAAACATCAGCAAAACCAACGCTTCGCGCAAAAGACCAACCTGATCTGAGTTCATTTCAGTGGGACGATCCATTTCGGTTGGCCGACCAGCTTACAGAAGATGAGCGCATGATCGCTGAAAGCGCGCGCGCCTATGCGCAAGAAAAGCTACAGCCGCGCGTGTTGGAGGCGTTTCAGGAAGAGAAAACCGACGCGAGCATTTTTCGCGAAATGGGCGATATGGGACTTTTGGGCACAACGATTCCAGAGGAATACGGCGGGCTCGGTGGCGGTTACGTCAGCTACGGTCTGGTCGCGCGCGAGGTTGAGCGCGTGGATAGCGGATACCGTTCGATGATGTCTGTGCAAAGCTCGCTCGTGATGTATCCGATCTATGCCTATGGCAGCGAAGAGCAGCGTAAGAAGTACCTTCCGAAACTGGCGTCCGGCGAGTGGATCGGCTGTTTTGGCCTGACAGAGCCTGATGCGGGGTCCGATCCTGCGGGCATGAAAACACGCGCAGAAAAGACCGCCACCGGGTACAAATTGACCGGCTCGAAAATGTGGATATCCAACAGCCCGATTGCCGATGTGTTTGTTGTCTGGGCCAAGTCCGAAGAGCATGGTGGAAAGATCCGTGGATTCGTCCTTGAGAAAGGCATGAAGGGTTTGAGCGCGCCAAAAGTTGGCAACAAACTGTCCTTGCGAGCCTCTATCACAGGCGAGATTGTCATGGATGGTGTCGAGGTTGGTAATGACGCGTTGCTGCCGCATGTTCAGGGCCTCAAAGGACCGTTCGGCTGCCTTAACCGTGCACGCTATGGCATCAGCTGGGGCGCGATGGGCGCGGCTGAATTCTGCTGGCATGCTTCGCGTCAATACGGACTAGATCGCAAACAGTTTGGCAAGCCTTTGGCGCAGACACAGTTGTTCCAGAAAAAGCTGGCCGACATGCAAACAGAGATCGCTCTGGGGCTACAGGCAAGTCTACAGGTAGGGCGTTTGATGGATAGCGCAAATGCGGCGCCCGAGATGATTTCGATCGTCAAACGTAACAACTGCGGCAAGGCATTGGATATCGCGCGTATGTCGCGGGATATGCATGGCGGCAATGGCATTTCGGCCGAGTTCCACGTGATCCGCCATATGGTAAACCTGGAGACAGTGAACACCTATGAAGGCACGCATGATGTTCACGCGCTAATCCTTGGGCGCGCGCAA
>NZ_JBAUHO010000169.1:0-13781 GCF_049680325.1 Planktotalea sp. | reverse complement strand
GGTTCCTATGGTGCTCGAAGCGCGCGGTCTGGATGTGACCCCCGGCATGATAAAGATCTTCCAGAACGCCAAAGCCGACAAGGCCGTCGCGGCCTTAGAAACCATCTATGCCGAAGAAGTCAGCCATGTCGCTTATGGCTCCAAGTGGTTCAACTTCATGTGCGGGCGCGAAAATCTGGACCCGAAAGAGGTGTTTCACGCGCTGGTGCGCCGCTATTTCCATGGCCTGCTAAAGCCGCCTTTTAACGAAGAAAAACGCGCGGATGCCGGCCTTCCGCCCGATTTCTATTGGCCGCTGACCGAAGATTTACCTGACCCGAAACAAGATTAAACACATCCTATCAAGCCCTTGAGTTCGGCGGATTTTTGCCACATTTTCCATATATTTCCCCCTAATTGGAATCACAAAGGCCAAATGACTTGCGCGCACGCATGTCGCTGGCTATTGGATTGGCAAGGTGCCGCGGATCATACACTCTGATCTACAATGAGCGCCACTATTGGGTTGGGACAATAAAGGGATGCTGGTTTGCGGACACGGCTTTCAATAAAAATCAATTCGCTCCTTGAGCGGTATTTTCCCGAGCGCAGATTGTTTCTGCGCTCCGATACGGACACGCGGTTTATCCGCTTGCGCCCGTCCACGCAGCTGATCGGCTTTGCCGGCTCTGCTGCCATCGTGGCTTGGGCGATTATTGCAACCTCTGTCTTGTTGATGGACTCGATTGGCGCGGGTAACTTTCGCGATCAAGCCCGGCGCGATCATCAAGCCTATGAGCGACGCCTGAACGAGCTGTCCTCGGAACGCGATGCGCGCACTGAAGAAGCCCTTGCGGCGCAAGAGCGATTTAACGCAGCTCTCAGCCAGATTTCCTTGATGCAGTCCGAATTACTGACCTCCGAGACGCGTCGACGCGAGCTTGAGACAGGGATCGACGTAATCCAGACGACACTGCGCAAGACGATGAAAGATCGTGAACTTGCACGCGATCAGGTTGCCACGCTCACCGAAGGTGGCGACGCGGCGACAAGCGGTGTGACGGATAACGCAGCGCTCGATTTTCTGACAACCGCGCTTGAAGCAACCGCGCAGGAACGCGATCAGGTTGTAGCCGATGCACAGGACGCTCTTATCAAGGCAGAAGAAATGAAGTCTGAGCTGCAAGTCATGGCGGACAAGAACGATCAGATATTCCGCCAGCTTGAAGAAGCCATGACCGTTTCGGTCAAGCCGCTCGACAAGATGTTCCGCGCAGCGGGCATGAACCCCGATCGCATTCTGAATGAAGTGCGCAAAGGCTATTCTGGCCAAGGTGGCCCGTTGATGCCGCTCAGCTTTTCGACGCGCGGTGAAGCGCCCTCGGGCGAAACCAAACGCGCCAACCAGATCCTGAAGGATATGGATTCTCTCAACCTTTACCGTATCGCCGCGCAGAAAGCGCCCTTTGCCTCCCCTGTTAAAAGCGCCTTCCGCTTTACATCCGGGTTTGGCCGTCGCTGGGGCCGCATGCACCAAGGTACAGATTTCGCCGCCGCACATGGCACGCCGATCTATGCAACAGCTGATGGCGTTGTGATCCACGCTGGCTGGCAGTCGGGCTATGGCAAGCTGGTAAAGATCCAGCACCAGTTCGGCATTGAAACACGCTACGCCCATCAATCTAAAATTCGCGTTAAAGTTGGACAAAGAGTCTCGCGCGGGCAACGAATTGGTGATATGGGCAATACTGGACGTTCTACTGGTACCCACTTACATTACGAAGTTCGTGTCGGTGGAAAAGCCGTCAATCCGATGATCTACATTAAGGCTGCAAACGATGTTTTCTAAAAGCAAAATCAATGAACCCGGCCCAAAGGCAGACGGCACAACACCAAGTGCATCAGAGGCAAGCAGCTCCGCTGCGTCTGCCGTGCCCCCACGCGCAAGCGAATTCAAGGCATCTGCACCAAAGGCAAAGCCACCTGCATCTATGCTTTCTGCGGATTTGCACATCACTGGCAATCTGAAAACCACTGGCGACATTCAAGTCGAAGGCACTGTGGAAGGCGACATTCGCGCCCATCTGCTTACGATTGGCGAAACAGCGACGATCAAGGGCGAAGTCATCGCGGATGATGTTGTCGTCAATGGCCGCATTGTTGGCCGTGTTCGCGGTCTTAAGGTGCGTTTGACTTCTACAGCGCGCGTCGAGGGTGACATCATCCACAAGACAATCGCTATCGAAAGCGGTGCGCATTTCGAAGGCTCTGTGCAACGTCAGGACGATCCGCTGAACACCAAAGGTGCAAGCAAGATTCCAACTGGCGCGCCGAAATCCGAGTGATTTCCTACCGCGTATCATTATTGATTGAGGGTCGCCCTGTGCGGCCCTTTTTCGTGTCTCCCTCGCCGTCGGGGGCAAGCGCGTGAGCGGAAAATACGATGCCTTTATGCCCGGCGCATCTGTAAAAGCGGTCAAACCTGATCCTCTCGCACTGCTGGGTTGGTCATCCTTCTTTTCGCGGCAAAGCGATGCGGAGGCTTTGGCGCTGACACCGCCGGTGCGCATTGCTTCCGTGCATCGTAGCGGCATGGCCGTGCAAGGTGTTGATATTCAGGCCGTGCTTCCACCGCGCGCCGATGCGACCGTCGGCGATTGGCTGCTTTATAACGCTGAATTACCGCAAGACAGCGAACTGCTAGAGCGCAAAAGCCTTATCAAGCGCCGCTCGCCCGGCAAGGATCGCTTCGAGCAACTGATCGCTGCCAATATCGACACAGCCTTTATCGTCACGTCCTGCAACGCGGATTTCAACATTGCGCGGTTAGAGCGTTACGTCGCCCTAGCCTTTGATGCAGAGGTCACGCCAGTGATCCTGATTACCAAGCCTGACCTATGCAGCGACATCGCGCCCTTTGTCGAGGAAGCACGCAGCATCTCTGATCTGGTCGATGTGCTTGCCCTTAACGCGAAGTCGCACGATGCGGCCAGCGCGCTTGCGCCTTGGTGCGCTGCAGGTCAAACCGTCGCTTTCCTTGGCTCGTCAGGGGTTGGGAAATCAACGCTGGCCAACGCTTTGGCGGGATCACAAGACATTGACACAGGCGACGTTCGTTTGGGTGACAGCAAGGGCCGTCATACGACGACGCGGCGACAGTTACACTTTGTCACCAGCGGATGCGCGGTGCTCGATACGCCCGGCATGAGAGAGCTACAGCTAACCGACGCTGCGGCAGGTGTCGGTGATGTGTTTGCCGATCTGGAAACGCTCGCCACCCGGTGCAAGTTCCGCGATTGTGCCCATGACAGCGAACCGGGATGCGCCGTCAAGCGCGCAATGGACACGGGTGAAATCGATCGCCCGCGCGTCGATCGCTGGCGCAAACTGGTGGCGGAGGATGCCTTTAACACGGCCTCGCTTTCCGAGCGAAAGCACAAGGAAAAGAACCTGAGCAAGATCATCAAATCACTGGATTTGAAGACTAAAAAGTAAGCACGGCGTTTCCGAGTGCCGCGCCCTAGAGCTCAAACATGTCAAGATGGTCGCTCGAGAGCGAGTCCTTGAGCGTGAATCCGTTCTTTATCAGAACCCGTGCTGAGGCGTCATTGTCATTGGCAACGCCCGCCCTTACGGTTGGATGCCCTAACTCATCAAGCCCGCCCAAAACCCCTTCTACAAGCTCACTCGCATAGCCCTGCCCCCATTCGGGTTCCGCGATGATGTAACCGATCATCAAGACAGCTGAGCCGCTATCATCCTCCTGCGAAGGATTGGCTTCGTCATCCTCGTCTTCGTCATCACCGTCAGTATGCAGCGCTAGAAACAGAAGCCCCAGCAAATCGGACGAGCCCGCAAGGCGCACCGTATAGACCTGACCGGCCTCGTCTCGCTCGGCGATCCAATCCTCAATAGCGTCTTCATCGCCAGTCAATGACAAATCCGCTGGCAAATACTCCAGCACCGCAGGGCTTAGCAGATCGACAATCGCGCTCTCCAATGCGCTGCGTGCCGCGGCATCCGCAATTTGCTCACCCCAATGAACAACCTGCAATCGCTCGGTTGAAAAAATCCTCCAACCTTGCATCGTCTTTTCTATCTGCCACTTACTCTTTACTCCTAACACACGGCCTACTCGTCAAGATCGGCCCCCCAATATAAAAAGTCCAGCCACGTTTGATGCAACTCTTTTTGCACCCGCGCAAGCGAGCGCCCGATCTTGTCCAACTCATGCGGGCTTGGCACACGCGGTTGGCGAAGCAGCTTCATTCCCGCCTCACGCGGCGTTCTGTTGCTCTTGCGCAGGTTACAGCTTTGGCATGCGGCAACGATGTTCTCAAAGGTCGCCGATCCTTTGCGCGAACGGGGCAATACGTGGTCAAAGGTCAGATCTTTTGCGGGTTTCTTGGTGCCGCAGTACTGGCAACAGAACCCATCCCGCAGGAAAAGGTTGTAACGCGTGAAAGCCGCGCTTTTGCGTCTGTGATACTGGCGTAGACACACAACCGCTGGCACATCGAAGGCCTGCGTCGCCGAATGCACGGCGATATCGTCGTAGGACTTCAGCTGCACAACGCGATCTTGCAGAACGGCGGTCATGGCTTCCTGCCAAGACCATGTTGATAGTGGCATCCAGCTTAGGGGTTGCATGTCGGCGTTCAGCACCAAAGTCCGGTGCGCGTTCAATGCATGCAGGTTCGGGTTGGCCTCGCTTAAGCGCATCTGAACCGCTCCGCAAAGCGGGATTTCGTCAGGCAGCGCGCGGTGCCTATGATGTTCAACCTTTTGAAGCCGATCACTCCCCTGATCGCCGTTCAGACACAGACCTAGCCCTGTGTCTTTCTGAGGCCACTATATATGGGGTTTACAATCTGGCAAGCCTGAAGACACGCTTGGGCATTCGGGCGGTTTCAGATAGACCACCCTGCGCCAAGAAGCAGCCGTTCAAGGCGCTTCCTGGATCTCAAGTTTCAGAGGATTATCTTTTGTGATTACAGGTTTAGCTTATCACGCATGAAGGCCAGCGCGACGGAAAGGCCGTCAGGCGCAATGCCGTGCGCGGTGCCTTTCATGATGTGCGCATAAACATCTTCGAAGCCGGCCTTTTGCAGTGCTTCGGCAGCTTCGGGCAAGGATTGGACAGGCACAACGTCATCCGCATCCCCGTGAACCAGCAAAATCGGCGGGCGCACGACGACTTCGTCGACCAGTGATTCCGGCGATAGCAAGCGCCCGGAAAAGCCGACGACGCCTGCAACCGCGTCTTCACGGCGCGGCGCAACATGCAAGGACATCATTGTGCCCTGCGAAAAACCGAAAAGCACGACCTGCTCTGGCAGAACGTCTTCATCCACCATGAGCGCATCAAGAAACGCGTTCAGGTCTTCAACAGCTGCGTTCATGCCACGTTCGGCTTCTTCTTCGCTTGAATTGTCGATCCAGGGGATCGGAAACCATTGATAGCCCATCGGCGCGCCCGCGCAGGCCTCGGGTGCATCGGGCGCGACGAACAGCGTGTCTGGCAAGTGCTCGCCTAGCGGGTCCGCAAGCCCGAGCAGATCGGCGCCATTGGCCCCATAACCGTGCAGGAAGACGACAATCGAACGCGTTTCGCCCGAAATTGGCGCGCGGCGCTCTGCATTAAGAACTCGTGTCATCGTATACCTTCCCTTGATTTCGCAACGCGGTAGTATGCCCAAAGTAGTCGCGCTGCAACCGAACGCCATGGCGACCAATCAGCAGCGATCAAGCGCATTTGTTTTTCTTTGGGCCTTTCTGGCAGATCAAGCAATATGCGCGCGGCTTCTTGCAGGGCCAGATCGCCATGTGCGAAAACATCCGCACGCCCAAGGCTGAACATCGCGTAGATTTCAGCGGTCCATTGGCCGATGCCTGTGACTTGGGTGAGCGTTTTAATCACCTCGTTAGATGGCAATGCGCGCAAGGACGGATAATCGATACGTGCCTCGGCAAGCGCACGGGCGTAACGCATCTTTTGCCCGCTTAGCCCTGCCGCGCGCAGATCTTCGTCGCTGGCTTTTGCGATATTGTCCTCGCAGGTTAGCTCCAACCCTTCCATTCGCGCCCAGATCGCGTTGGCAGAGGCTACAGAAACCTGCTGACCGATAATCGCGTTAAGAAGCTGATCGAACCCTTCAGGCTTAAGGCGCAATGGCAAAGGCGCGGTTTCTATTAGAGCCGCCTTAAAGCGCGGATCGAAACGCGAGAGCCATTTGGCCCCTTCTGCAACGCAGGCATCCCCCTTGATAACACGTTCATCCATGCGCGCTGCCCCAGTCTATGGCTTGTTCAATTGTCGATACACTCCGCGCTTCAGGCAAGGCGGGACGTTTTATCATCCCGACACGTATGCCCAACGTTCTTGCTGCGTCCAGTTTAGAGAAGCTGGCGTTGCCGCCGGCATTTTTGACGATAAGCCAGTCAACACCCAAGGATTTGAACAGGGCGATTTCGTCCTCAACCGAAAACGGCGGTCGTCCAATCAGGAATTCACCGTTCGGGAAGGGAAATGGCCCGTTTGGCGGGTCAATCTGACGGCATATCAATTTGCAGGACGACAGGTTTTCAAACCGCTCCAACGTTTTGCGCCCCGTTGCGAGAAAGACAATCGACGCTGGTTCAATATAATTCGCGGCGTCTTGTTCATCATCCAGCTTGGTCCAGTTATCGCCTTCAGATGCGATCCATTCAGGGCGCGTGAAAAGGCAATAGGGAATATTCAATTCGCCGCAAATCTGCGCCGTGCGCGCCGTGATCTCGCTCGCAAAGGGATGGGTTGCATCCAACACTGCCGAAATGGTGCTGTCTTTAAGAAACTGCCTGAACCCGTCCGCGCCGCCGAAACCGCCGACGCGGGTTGGAACCTCTTGCGCGCGCGGGCTGCGCGTTGCCCCGGCAAGCGATGCAATCAGGCCTATGCCTTGACGATGCAAAGCCGCCGCAATGTCGCGCCCTTCGCGCGTGCCAGACAGAACCAGAAGCGTCATGCGCGCGCCAGAACCTCGCCCTTGCGGTCAATCACGACCACGTCTGCGCCGACACTATCAGGCAGCATCGCACGCACGCTTAAAAGTGCGTTTCGCGCGACCCAATCCGCCATCGGGCTGCCGACGACATCATAGGCTTGCAAAGCTGTGTTCATGTCAGCCACCTCCGGCCGCGCCAAAACCAACGCCAGCGCTTTTAAATCCACTTGCGAGCGACCCGAGTGCAAATCACGCGCGCCTTGGGCCAACTTGGTCATCTTACCGATGCCGCCGCCTATCGTCACATGCGGCACAGGATGTTTGGCAATGTACTTCAACATACCGCCGACAAAATCACCCATATCGAGCATGGCGTGATCTGGCAGCCCATAGATATCTTGCACAACCCTTTCGCTGGTCGCACCGGTGCAACCCGCAACGCGGCCAAGCCCTTCGGCCCGCGCCACATCGACACCGCGATGGATAGAGGCAATCCAAGCCGCACAGCTAAACGGGCGCACGATGCCCGTTGTGCCAAGGATCGACAGGCCGCCAAGAATACCAAGACGCGGGTTCCACGTCTTTTCCGCCAGTTCAGCGCCGTTCGGCACGCTTAGTGTAATTGTGATGTCAGGGCGTTCACCGAGACGCGCCGCGGTGTCAACAACAACCGCCTGCATCATCTGGCGCGGCACCGGGTTGATTGCAGGCTCTCCCACCGCAATCGGAAGGCCGGGCCGCGTGACATGCCCGATGCCCTGCCCGCCTTTGAAAACAATACCGCCGCTTGAACAGTCTACGCGCGCTTCAATCAACGCGTGGTGCGTAACGTCTGGATCATCACCCGCATCTTTGATGACCGCCGCATAGGCCCAGCCATCGCCGATCTCGCTTTTCGCAATTTCGAAAACAGGGGTTTCACCGCGCGGCAGGGTGATTTGCACAGACCCGGGCACGCGCCCTTCCCATAACCCGCCAAGCGCCGCCTGCACAGCGGCAGTGGCGCAGGCACCTGTGGTCCAACCACGGCGCAATTCGGTATCGGGTTTCCTGCTCATCCCGCAGACTATAGGCGTGCAAATCCGTGCCGCCAATTCCTCATTCCATGTCGCTTGCACACTTTCGCATAATTCACACAAGGGTCATAAGGGGCGCATGAGCGACTCGCATTCACCTCTACCTGCCTTGCCAGGTGCTGACTGGCCCGAATTCCAGCCCGGTTGGGTCTGGCTTGCCGGTGCTGGTCCCGGTGATCCCGGGCTATTGACGCTTCATGCGCTCAATGCGCTGCGCCAGGCCGATGTGATCGTCTATGACGCACTGGTTCAAAGCGCCATTCTGGATTGGGCACCGCAGGCCAAGCATATTTACGCGGGCAAGCGCGGCGGCAAGCCAAGCGCGAAGCAACGCGATATTTCCTTGCATCTGGTCGAACTCGCGCAAGCGGGCAAACGTGTTTTGCGCCTGAAAGGCGGCGATCCGTTTGTATTCGGGCGCGGCGGCGAAGAAGGCCAGACGCTGGTGCAACATGGCGTTCCCATTCGGATTATTCCCGGCATTAGCGCGGGGATTGGTGGGCTTGCCTATGCGGGCATTCCGGTCACGCACCGCGATGTAAACCAGTCTGTAACTTTCGTGACCGGCCACGATCAGACGGGCGATACGCCCTCTTCGTTGAACTGGAAAGCCATTGCAGACGGCGCACAGGTGTTGGTGATCTACATGGGTATGAAGCATGTCGAGCGGATCGCGAATGCCCTGCTTGATGCTGGCCGTGATCCGAATGAACCAGCTGCAGTTGTGACATCCGCAACAACGCCTGAGCAACATGTGCTGGAAACAACGCTGGGAACAATGGCGCGCGATATTGAACAGGCGGGCCTGAACCCGCCGTCGATATTGTGCATTGGCCGCTCTGTGCTGATGCGCCAAGCACTGGATTGGCAGGCAATGGCGCAAGGCTTCGAGCCGCGCAACACCGATCCGCTCGGGCGAGGCCTGCCAGCCGAAGCGTCATGAAACGCGGCTCAGGACTTATCATTGCCGCGCCGTCCTCTGGCTCTGGCAAGACCACAATCACCCTTGGCCTGCTGCGCGCGCTGAAACGCAAAGGCATCGCTGTGCGCGGTGCCAAATCCGGCCCGGACTACATTGATCCACGCTTTCACGAGGCCGCCGCAGGCGCGCCCTGTTTCAATCTGGATGCCTGGGCAATGCGCCCCGAGCGTATCAAAACGCTTGCCGCTGGCGATGGCCCACTTCTCATCGAAGGGGCGATGGGCCTCTTTGATGGCGCACCGCCTGACGGGCGCGGCTCGGTTGCGGATGTGGCGCGCACGCTTGGTCTTGCGGTTATTCTGGTTGTCGATGCCGCGCGCATGGCGCAGTCTGCAGCGCCTATTGTTTATGGTTTCACGCATTATGATCCGAGCATTTTTATTGCTGGCGTGATCCTGAACAAAGTCGGCAGCGCGCGCCATGAAGCCATGCTGCGCCGCGCGATCGAACCTCTTAACGTTCCGGTGCTTGGCGCAATCCCGCGCAGCGCCGGGATTGAAACGCCCTCCCGCCACCTAGGTTTGGTGCAAGCGCAAGAGCGCGCCAATTTGAACGAGTTCATCGAAAAAGCGGCAGATCTAGTTGACGAAAACGTTGATCTAGTCGCGCTAAGCGATTTCGCAAGATTGCTACCCACCGCACCTGTTGCAAGCCCGATCGCTCCCCCCGCGCAGCGGATCGCTATTGCGCAAGACCGCGCTTTTGCCTTTGCCTATCCGCACATTTTGCAAGACTGGCACAGGGCGGGCGCTGAAATTCTGCCCTTTTCACCGCTTGAAAACGCGCCTGTGCCCGATGCTGATTTCGTCTTTCTTCCCGGTGGTTATCCAGAGCTTTACGCCGGACAGCTTGCCAGTGCAGATCGCTTCCTTGCTTCCCTGCGCGCACATGGAGTGAACAAACCCGTTTACGGTGAATGCGGCGGCTACATGATGCTTGGTGACGGCTTGATCGACGCGCAAGGAACGCGACACGCAATGGCCGGGTTGCTGCCGCTGGAAACCTCCTTCGCCGCGCGTCGATTGCACCTTGGTTACCGCACGCTCACTGCACTTGAAGGCCCGTTTCAGGGCAAATGGAATGCCCATGAATTCCACTATGCTAGCACACTGCGCGCGCAAGGCACTCCGCTGTTTCATGCTCAAGATGCAGAAGGCACTGCCCTGCCCGACATGGGTTTGACGCAAGGTCACATTAGCGGTTCCTTCGCCCATATCATTGATGCAGCATAAGTACGCTTGCGAGGCTTGCAATGCAGGCGTAAGGCAAGATTCATGACTCAAGCCATTTCATCACCCCGCCGTACCGTTTTCATCCTCATTCTGGCCCAGGCCCTTTTGGGTGCTCAGATGCCGATGCTATTTACAATTGCGGGTCTTGCAGGCCAATCGCTGGCGTCCAACATCTGCTTTGCGACAATGCCGATCTCGATGGTGGTCATTGGGTCTATGTGCGCCGCAACGCCGATTTCGGCAGTGATGCAGAAATACGGGCGCCGCGCTGGCTTTTGGATCGGCACTGCTGGCGGTGCCTTGGGCGGCTTGATCGGCGCGATCGCGCTTTACTATGCGTCCTTCCCGTTATTCCTGTTCGGCAGCTTCTTTACGGGCCTTTATATGAGCGCGCAGGGCTTTTACCGCTTTGCCGCCGCCGACACGGCGAGTGACGAGTTCCGGCCAAAGGCGATTTCCTACGTTATGGCGGGTGGCCTTGCCGCCGCAATCATTGGCCCACAATTGGTAAAACTTACGGCCGACGCCTATGTTGTTCCCTTCCTTGGCACCTATGCCGTTGTTATTGCAATCAACGTTATCGGCTCTGCGCTATTCCTTTTCATCAACATCCCGCCCCCCGCAGCGCCCGCCGAAGATGCACCAGCGGCCAAAAGCCGGCTCGAATTGTTAAAGACGCCGCGTATCGCCGTCGCGATGATTTGCGGTATGGTGTCATATGCCTTGATGAACCTTGTGATGACCTCGACGCCCCTGGCGGTTGTCGGGTGCGGGTATGAAACCAACACCGCGGCAGATGTTGTCACTGGCCATGTGCTTGCGATGTTCATCCCTTCCTTCTTTACGGGCCATCTGATTGCACGCTTTGGCGTGGAAAAGATCGTAGGCGCGGGCCTTGTTATCCTTGCGGCGGCGGGCGTTGTTGCGCTTAACGGCGTTGACATTGAAAACTTCTTTATCGCACTTATCCTGCTCGGTATCGGCTGGAACTTCGGCTTTATCGGCGCAACTGCGATGCTGACGTCGGCCCATGGGCCGCGTGATCGCGGACGTGTTCAGGGTATGAACGATCTGTTCGTGTTCGGCGGCGTGACTATGGCATCGCTTGCGTCGGGCGGTTTGATGAATTGCTCGGGCGGTGATCCGGTACAGGGCTGGACGGCTGTGAACCTTGCGATGATCCCGTTCCTTGCGCTCGCAGGCTCTGCGCTTATCTGGCTCGTGATGCGCCCGAAATCAATGGACGTTGCCTAACCCGTTACCAACGTCCCAAAAGCGCAGCTTTGGACAGACGAAGCGATGATTTGAACGCAGGCACCTCTAGGCGCCCCTCGCCCACGGCTGACGGATCATGCGCGGCTTGACGCAGGATCGGCTCGACGTGCCAAAGCGAAATACACGCCTCTTTCGCAAGCTTTGCGCGGCTCTTGCGCGCGGATTTCAGACGGCTTAATGCGCCATGTGCCAAGGCGGCAATCGCGTCATTTCGCCCATCCAGTAACGGCACACGTTTTGCCGCTTCCAATGCCGGGATTGCCTGAAAAAACCCGGCCAATCCAGCGGCATAGCCGGCATCCTTCGCGGCTAGCCGATCCGCAGTTCCAAGCGCATCACAGGCCGCGAAAAGCAATCCGCCCGCAGTATCTTCCAGATAGGCCATAAAGGCCGCCTCATCCTCGAAGGCGTCCTTATAGATGTCCCAGCGCCGCGCCGCGATCAGTTGATCCAGCGCCTCTGCGCCTGCCTTGCTAAGAACAGCTGCAAGCGGCGTTGCCACCTCGTGACGGCGAACCTCGCGCCCTTCGACGATTTCTTCCATAACATCGCGCCACCACTGTAGGCGCATCTCTGCAATCATTGGTTCCTGCGTCACCCAAGGCGCGCGCGAAATTTCGACATTGGCCGCATAGATCGGGAAAAGCACTGCGCGCACTTCGGCTGGTGCGGCCATGGCCGCGCGAAAACGGGGGGGATCCCCCCGCTCGACAATCGCGGCGCAAGCGTGCCAGCTAGGTGCGCTCATTTCAGCGCATCCTTAATCAGCGCCAAGGTTTCAGCAGCGTCGATGACGCTCAGATGGGTTTCACCTTCGATCAAGTGATAACTGCCTTTGTCTGTCACTGCGCTCATAACCTCTTGATACTTGTCCGCGAAGAATGCCTCGTCCTGCGTCCCCGCGATCAATGTGAAGTCGGGCAATGCCGCGATATCCTTAAGATAATCCATGCGCGGAGCAAAGCCTGTGTTCAAGCGGTAGGAATAGCGCAACGTCGCAAGATGTCCATATTTCCCCTGACGTGCAGCTTCGGGCATATTGAATTGAATGATCGGAAGATAGTTCAACGCAGTGATCTTGAAGGTGTTGAGCATCGACAAGCCGATGATGCGCCGTGTCATCGTATGGGCCCAACCGCCAGAGTTTTGGCGCGTCGTCGGCGCATTGTATTTCAGGAATGGCGCAAGCAGGATTGCTTGATCCATCATGGTCCCATGGGCACCGCCTGCAAAGCGCACCACAAGGCCACCGCCGGAAGAATGCCCGGCAAGCACAACTTGCTGGCCTTGCATGTGTTCTGCGTCGATGAGCTCTGCCAGATCGTCCTCCATCTGGTTGATGTAGTCCACATCCCCGCGTCGCTCGGGCGCAGCGCCATGGCCCCGCAGATCAGGGACAACAACATAAGCGTCATCCGCCAACGCACTGGCAATGCTGTTAAATTGCAATCCGACCCATCCTGATCCATGCACCAGTATCAACAAAGGCTTGTCCGCTGCTTTGCTGCCATAACGGCGCACGGGCATGTCCCAGCCGTCCTTCATCTTGACGCTGTTCTGCTCTGGGATTTCGGCAAACCCGCGCGCGATTGTGCTTTCAAAATCCAACCCTGCTTCGGCGTCTTTCTCGGAAAACACCTTGGGGCGATCAGAGGCAATCAGGCCAAGGGCTATCAATGCGGTAATCACGAGGCTTACCGCTGAAAACTTCAAGATTGTCATAAGCATATCAGTCGTCTTTCATGTAGAAAATATCATGCACCGTGACGCCAAGCGCCTGTGCGATTTGCATGGAAAGCAAGGTTGAGGGCACGAACACCCGGTTCTCGATTGTATTGATTGTCTTGCGCGACACGCCGACTTTTTCAGCGAGCGAGGCTTGCGTGAACCCTTTTTCGCTTCGCAGCTCTTTTAGCGTGTTGTGTAGCTCGGCCATGGCTTAGCCCCGCAACGTTATGACGCAAAAGAGCAGCAAGGGCGACGCACCATAGGCAGTTCCAAAGGCGGCAATGCCAGTGCTTTGCCCCACCCACCCGCGTGCAACCGCGAATGATGCGACAATGAATAGAACAAGGCCAAGCCAGTAAGAAAATTGCACCGCGCGGCCCCATTCAAGGCGATAAAGCTCGTCCATCGCGATGCCTGTGTTGCGTGCGCCTGCGGCAAAGGCAGAAAGGGAAATCACTATTGCGGCGCTTATGCCAGTCGCGCCTGGTAGCCAAGGCGAGAATGGCTGCGGTGTATCCCACAG
>NZ_JBAUHO010000168.1:0-3430 GCF_049680325.1 Planktotalea sp. | reverse complement strand
AACATGGATCACGCGCAAAGGATCGTCAGGCGGGGCGTAATTCATATCCGTCATCGCGCGCAGCTGGTAGCACGGGCAAAGCCCAAGCACACCCCCTTTGCGCATCCACTTGGTACAAATATCCGGCCTTATGTATCAAACGCACCAACAGAATAGTAGCAAATCATGCCTGTGTGAATCCATAATGCGGCATGCAGGACAGAACCATAAACAACGCGCTGCTGGCGCTGTATCGCCAAGGTGGCGACGGCATGGAGCATGTAAGGGCGCTGATGGATTTGCGGGGGCTGAAACCGCAACGCTACTACCATCATGATCCGTTCAGGCGTGGCGAGTGTCGTAAGCTGGCGCTGGCGCTACTCAGCGAGGGTCCATGCACCAGCCCACAGCTTGCGGACAGGATACAGTCTGTAAAGCCGGACCTGAGCCGAAGGTGCGCCATCAACAGGGCATATATGGTGCTGGTGAGGCTTGAGGCGGGTGGGATTGTCATGCGAGATAATGGGCCGGATGGATGTTTGTGGCGGCTGGTTTAGTCTGTCCTGTTTGACATAGTGACCCAAGCCGCAAAAGCTCTGCGATCTTTCACGTTTGCCTTCGACAATTCCTTTATCGCCAATTCAGCCGCATCAATATCTGACATAACATCAAATCTGGTGTAAGAGCCGTTTGGGTTATAGTCGGCTGCGTGTCTTTTGATTTGAGATTGAACAAATTCGTTTCCAAAATCTTCAATTTCCTTTGGGAACCTCTTCATAACCTCTTGGTTTTTGCAGGCTTTCTTAGCTGTTGCATGGTTTACAGACCGATACGCTTGGCACCATGCGCTATGGCTGCGCTTTGAGCTAGTCCCCCCGATTAAGAGATCTGCGCAGTTTTTACACATGGCATGAAACAATGCATAATAAACGGTGCTAACAGCCCTTCGAAGGTCTGATTGACGCGGACGCCTTGCCCCGCCTGACTTCGCTAGTTTCCTAGCAGTCAGAATAAGGTCAGAGGGTTTCAGGCTGCAGCTCCGTTGGCCTCGTTGCCAGAAAGAAAAGACATGACGGGAAACATACTTACGCCCACTTCCGACAGTTTAGGACGCAAATATCTCAAGAAACTTGAGGTTGCACGTGCGTCTAGGCGGTCAGTTTCGGTTGCAAACACAACTTTAACTTTCATGATTTCGTCATCATCAGCATCAAAGTCTCTGGTGATTTCAATGCTCAAAATTGTAGCGTCGGGAAACCTTTCGGTTACCAAATTCGCCACAACTTCACGAACTTCAGCGCTAATTTCCACGTTTATCTCCACCTTTATGGCTTCACCTACTTAGTCGAGGTGTTGTCTAGAACTTAGGTGTTCGTGGTGAGAATGACAACAAAATGATTAAAGATCTGTTATGCCGCCCGCTGCCAGTAACCCTTCCAGTTGCGGCTGACAGGCGAACCCATCGCGTTCTGCACCAGCCCATAAGCCATCGAACCGTTATCCTTGCGGCGGTTGTCTTCCAGCCATGCGGCTTGGTTTGCGTACTGGTGAAGGTACTTCGGGCTGACGTGGTGGTGCTGGCCCTCAACCATCCGGCGAAGGCGTGAGAAGTAGCTTTCTGCCCAGTTGGTGTGCTTGCCGTGGTCGCTGTAAACTTCGCTGTGGTTCACGCGATCAACCGACCAGCCTGCATGAAGCATATCCCAGTGCGAAGCTTCATCGGCTGACAGGGTAGCCATGCGGCTGACGTTCTGATTGACCAGCGCCACGCCATCGGCTTCTGCCATGGTAACGATAGGCAGGGTGCGACCATGGCGCTCACGCATAACCACAACGACGCGGCGCTTGCCTGTCTGGTGCTGTTTCAGGCGGCGATCAACGCGATCTTCCTTGCGGTTCTCAGGGCGGATATGACCGCCGAAATACGCACCGTCGATTTCAATGTGACCGTCCAGAACTTCGCCGGTCTGGATTTCAGACGCCATCGCTTCGCGCAGCTTGTGGGCCAGAACGAAGGCGGTTTTGTATTGGCAGTCCAGATCACGCGATAGCTGGATCATGGAAACACCTTTGGAAGCGTTCACGGTAATGCAGATCGCGGCCAGCAGATCGACAAAAGCCATCTTGCGGCTGGCGAAGATGGTGCCAGACGTGACCGAAAACTGGTGGTGACAGCCCGCGCACTTGAACTTGCGGCGGGTGGCGATGGTGTAGGTTTTCCAGCTTCCGCACTGCGGGCAAACGGCCTCGCCATCGGTTTCTGCCCAACGCATCTTGCAGAACGTCGCATAGGCTGCATCTTCGCCATCTTTGTAGATTGTGCGAAGGCTCAGGGTGCGAGCGGCGGCTGAGAGAAGGAAGTGTTGGGCCATTGTACTATCTCCGTTACCTTAGTAACTTATATAGTACGTTGACGTATCCCATACAAGGGCATAAGTAACATAAATAGTACTTTTACTTACATGGGTGATACATGCCGGAGCAAACAGACTGGGAAATGAAGGCCGCGAACCTTCTAAAGGCAGAATTGAAACGCAAAAGTGTGACTTATGCGCAGTTGGCGGAGTTGATCGCGGATAAGGAAGTGAACATTCGCAACAAGCTTTCGCGCGGCAAATTCAGCGCTGCTTTTCTATTCCAGTGCCTTTCTGCTCTGAAGGTAGATGTTCTACATCTGTAGGAGCCTTCATAAGGTCAGCGTCATTTCGGCATTCGAAATATATTCCTGGCAATGAAACCGGAGACATTATGTTTATGACGACTGAACGCTCCGTCCTGTCCAAAAGTTCATAGCGGATTGGCGAAGCGTCATTGTTGCGCAAAATTATAGTTTCGGTTCCTGCTTCTTTATCGAATACGATGAAGAGCAACGTACCTGTTTTGCCGGGTTCAAGGTCATAGCGAAAAACGTTGAAGTTCTCGACCCTACGCAACGTTTTGCTGGCAGGGTCTCCGACGAGACGAAGCCTTGCAGGCATGCCGCCCCTAACTGGCTTTTGCCACGATGGGACAAACAATCTTTCGGATAAAATTGGTTTCAACTCCGTCCAAGCAAGCCAAGTAAACATTGAAACTGAAAATACCCAAAGCAATACCTCCCGATCAATCACGGCAAGCACCTTGCGCCAAGGGGCCGACGCCTCCCCGGCACCCAGAATATCTATTGGCAGATAGTACAGACCCAGAAGGGTAGCGCCAAAGACAATGGTTTTCCAGAAGCTTGCTATCAACCGCATACAGCACTATTGCCGCGATATTAGATTGTTGTGGAGTCCTAATCACGCATCACCACCAATCGCCTTGGTGCGTTTGATACATAAGGCCGGATATTTGTACCAAGTGGATGCGCTAAGGGGGTGTGCTTGGGCTTTGCCCGTGCTACCAGCTGCGCGCGATGACGGATATGAATTACGCCCCGCCTGACGATCCTTTGCGCGTGATCCATGTTGAT
>NZ_JBAUHO010000167.1:0-13648 GCF_049680325.1 Planktotalea sp. | reverse complement strand
GTATGCTGCCGCGTATTTGGCAGGGCAGGGCTGGCTTGACGCGCTACGTCCGCATCTTGCGCAAACGAATAATGTGCGCCTTGCCTTGGCACTGGTGGCGCGCGCTGAAACACCGCTTGGGTTTGTCTATGCCAGTGATGTTGCAGCCCAGCCAAAAGTTCGCATGCTCTTTAAACCAGCGCCCGATAGCTATCCTGCGATCCGATATCCGATGGCGATGACCAGAACGGCAAAAGAAGGGGGTCAGGCCGCGATGTCGGCACTTGTCGCCGCGCAAGATGTCTATACGCGCAACGGGTTTTTGCAGCTGCCTGGCGATGACACAACACGGTGCAAAGCTTCATGAGCGCCGCTGAAATTGCAATCGTTTGGCTTTCCTTGAAGGTCGCAATCTGCGCAACGCTATTTAGCTTGCCCTTTGCATTGGGAACGGCGTGGCTGCTGGCAAGGGGGCGGTTTTTCGGGAAAAGCGCGCTCAATATTTTTGTGCATTTGCCGCTGGTTCTCCCACCTGTTGTGACGGGCTATGCGCTGCTGTTGCTCTTTGGCAAACAGGGTGTGATTGGCGGGTTTCTGGACGATGCTTTTGGCGTAACTCTCGCTTTTCGCTGGACGGGCGCTGCTCTCGCGGCGGCGGTTATGGGGTTTCCTTTGATGGTGCGCGCGATACGCCTTGGTTATGAGGGCGTCGATCAAGGATTGGAGCAAGCGGCCGCAACGCTTGGCGCGCCAAAACGCGCTGTCTTCTGGAGCGTGACGCTACCACTTATCTCACCCGGTATTCTGGCTGGCGTGGTTCTGGGCTTTGCCAAGGCAATGGGCGAATTCGGCGCGACGATTACGTTCGTTGCATCGATCCCGGGTCAAAGTGAAACATTACCTTCGGCCATCTATACCCTGCTGCAAGTGCCTGGCGGTGAAAGCGCCGCGCTGCGCTTGATCGCAATTTCCGTCGTCATTTCCGTGGCTGCCTTGGCGCTATCCGAAGTGCTGGCGCAGCGCGCAATCAAACGGGTGTCGGGACGATGAAATTGCGCATTGATATCCAGCAGCAGCTTGGTGCCTTTACACTTGATGCGCAAGTTAATGCAGGGGCAGGAACCACTGTTGTTTTCGGCCGTTCAGGAAGCGGCAAAACAAGCCTTATCAATGCAATAGCGGGTCTTTCGACGCCGCAAAACGGACGCATCACTTTGGGCGATAGGGTTTTGTTCGACGCGGTGCAGGGCATCAATATGCCTGTCCACCAGCGGCGCATTGGATATGTTTTTCAGGATGCCCGGCTGTTTCCCCACCTGAATGTTGCGCAAAATCTGGAGTTTGGGGCGCGGTTTGCATCTACGCCGCCCAGTCCCGCAGAGCATGCCAGATTGATTGAGGTTCTTGGTATTTCGGCGCTCTTGAAGCGGCGCCCTGCCGCACTATCGGGCGGGGAAAAACAGCGCGTCGCATTAGGGCGCGCGCTGCTTAGTGCGCCCGAATTGTTACTATTGGACGAACCGCTCGCGGCGCTGGATGAGGCCCGTAAGCAGGAAATCCTGCCCTATCTGGAACGTCTGCGCGCAGAAGGTGGGCCACCGATGATTTACGTCACACACGACATGTCAGAGATTGTGCGCCTTGCCGACGGGCTTACCGTTATGCGCGATGGCAGATGTGTGGTTCAAGGCTTGGCAGAAGACGTGCTTGCCGATCCTGCCAATATGCAGTTGATCGGGGTGCAGGATGCGGGCGCACTTTTGCGCGGGGTCATTTCGCACCATGGTACAGACGGTTTAAGCACGATCCGCCTGAGCGCAAGTGAATTGACGGTCCCGCATATCGACGCCGCGATCGGGCAAAGCGTGCGCCTGCGCCTTAGGGCGCAAGATGTGATCCTGTCGCTGAGCCGGCCGGTCGGTCTGTCATCGCAAAATGCGTTAGAGGCGCAAATCACCGAAATCCAGCAGGGCAGTGGCCCGGGCGTTGCGATTGCCCTTCACAGCGGGGCGGATCGATTGATTGCCCGCATTACTGCCCGCGCGCTTAAGCAAATGCAATTGAGCGTGGGGCAAAAGGTTTGGGCGATTGTAAAGGCAAATGCCCTGCCACCTGCTGCAATCGCCAATGCAAACGGCGAGCATCCAAAACGCGCATAGCTTTGTGGCAAAAACTGCGCTTTTCTAACTTGACGGGGGTTTTGCAGTCCAGTATTCCGCGCCGTGTTGGCGATGTAGCTCAGTTGGTTAGAGCAGCGGAATCATAATCCGCGTGTCCGGGGTTCAAATCCCTGCATCGCCACCATTTTTCTTCTGACAAGTTTGCCGGTTCAAGCGCTAGGGCGTAATCCAAGCAGTGCGCGTGCTTCGCTTGGTGTTGCAACAGGGCGCTCATATTTTTCACACAGATCAACAGCGCGCTGAACCAGCGCCGCGTTAGAGGGGGCGAGTTGCTCGCGGCTGATACGGATGTTGTCCTCAAGCCCTGTACGTGCGTGGCCGCCCGTCGAAATGGCCCATTCATTAAGTGCGATCTGGTTTGCTCCAACACCCGCTGCACACCATGGCGCATCGTCACCAAACAAACGCGCCACAGTTGCGCGGTAGAAATCAAAAACGGCGCGATCCGCGGGCATGGCGTTTTTGACACCCATCACGAACTGAACGTAAGGCGTGTCTTTGATCTGGCCGCGCTTGTGCATCAAAGCTGCGTGAAAAATATGACTAAGGTCAAAGGCTTCGATCTCTGGCTTGACGTTGTAGGTGACCATTTCGGAGGCCAGCCATTCGACCAGATCGGGACTGTTTTCATAGACCCGCGTCGGGAAGTTGTTCGAGCCGACGGAAAGCGACGCCATATCGGGGCGAAGCGGAAGCATGCCGCCGCGATCCCTACCTGCGCCAGAACGACCACCTGTTGAAAGCTGTACAATCATGCCGGGGCAGTGCGTTTCGATTCCCTCTTTCAAGCGTGCAAAGCGTTCAGGGTCCGATGTCGGCGCGCCGCTGTCATCGCGAACATGGCAATGGGCGATGCTTGCACCTGCTTCAAAGCTTTCATGTGTGCTCTCAACCTGCTCTGAAATCGTCACGGGCACGGCTGGATTGTCCGCCTGTGTAGGAACAGAGCCAGTGATGGCGACGCAGATGATGCAGGAATTGGACATGGTAGCCTCGAAGGTCAAAGTGGACGGGAGTGCCAGTGGGCGGCAAGCGACAATTTGCAAGATATGAACCGTTCGCTTCAGGCTTGGCAAGGCGTGCTTCGGTTTTGGTCTGTCGAATGTCTGGTTTGCAGGTGTCAGAACCGTTCCCACGCTGCGAAGCGACGTCACGTGTTTCAGAATATCCCATTGCACCTCGTGGAAGGCTCGTTACAGTCTGCAAAATAAAAAAAGCTGGGAGAAAAAAATGAAACATCTATCTGCAAAACTTTTGGGTGTCGCTTTTATCGCGTCACTTGCAAGCGAAGCTGCTGCAACCGAATGGAACGTATCTGTCTGGGGCAAGCGCCGCGCCTTTACCGAGCATGTCGAAAAGCTGGCAGAGCTCGTTTCTGCGAAAACCAATGGCGAGTTCACGATGAACGTCTCTTACGGTGGTCTTTCCAAAAACCGTGAGAACCTAGATGGTATTTCCATTGGCGCGTTCGAGATGGCGCAATTCTGCGCTGGCTATCACCGCGACAAGAACCGCGTTGTGACCGTTCTTGAATTGCCATTCCTTGGCGTTGAAAATCTGGAGCAAGAGGTCGCTGTTTCCGCTGCGGTCTATGCGCACCCTGCTGCGACTAAAGAGATGGCGCAGTGGAATGCAAAGCTGCTGATGACGTCGCCAATGCCGCAGTACAACCTTGTTGGTACGGGCGAGCCACGCACAACGCTGGCTGATTTTGAAGGCATGCGCGTGCGTGCAACTGGCGGTTTGGGCGATGCGTTCAAAGCTGTTGGCGCGGTTCCGACCTCTGTTACTTCTTCCGAGGCCTATCAGGCGATGGAAGGCGGCGTCGTTGATACGGTTGCTTTCGCACAACACGCTCACCTGAGCTTTGGCACAATCAATCAGGCTGACTGGTGGACTGCGAACCTCAACCCGGGCACAGTGAACTGCCCTGTTGTTGTAAACACTGACGCCTATGAAGCCCTTAGCGACGAGCATCGCGCCGCGCTTGATAGCTCGGTTCCGGAAGCCCTTGATTTCTATCTGGAAAATTACGGCAAGCTGCTTGAGCGTTGGGACGCTGTCCTGGCTGAAAAAGGCGTGGAAAAAGTGATGATCTCGGATGATGTCATTGCAGAATTCCGCGCAAAAGCGGCGGATCCAGTCCGCGATGCTTGGATCAAAGACATGGAAGCTCAGGGTATTCCCGGGCAGGAACTCTATGATCTTGTGGTAAAAACACTGGCAGATGCCAAAGCTGGCAGCTGATTGGTTGAGGTAGGGTGCGTGGCAATCACGTTCCCTACAATAACAACCTGACAAAGGTGTGCGCGCTGCGCGCACCTTTTTGCACCATCAAAAGGGGGATAGGCGCATGGCTGGCTCGGCGGCAGTTTTAGAAGATTCCAGTTTGCTCAGCAGGCTTGATCGGGCATTGCACCCTATCGAACGCTTCTGTGCATTGCTTAGTGGCATCGCGATTTTCTCGCTGATGTTTCTTGCTGTCTATTCCGTTACCGGGCGCAAGTTCTTTGCTTCGCCTATGATGGGCTATGTTGACTACATCGAAGCCGCGATGCCGGTTATCGCGATCATGGGTGTGTCCTATGTCCAACGCGACGGCACGCATATCCGCATGGATATGCTGGTGTCCAAGCTGAAGGGCCGCGCGCTTTGGCTGTTTGAATTGATTTCTGTCCTTTTGATGTTGTTCCTGATCGTCGCCCTGACCTGGGGCGCTTGGGAACACTTTGGCCGCTCTTTTGACTGCTCCTCGCCGCTTTGCAGTCGCGACAGCTCTATCGACGTGGGCATTCCGATCTGGCCATCCAAGCTGGTTGTGCCAGTTGCTTTCGCCGTTCTTGTTTTGCGTTTGATCCTGCAAGCAATCGGTTACGGGCGCGCAATGATCCTGGGTTTGGAAAACCCTGTTGCTGTGCCTTTGAACCTAAGCGTCGCCGAACAGGCGGCAATCGAAGCGCATGCATTGGAAGGAGCAGACTGATGGAGCCCATTGAGATTGGCCTATGGGTCAGCGGTGGTATGCTGGTTTTCGTTCTGCTTGGCATGCGGGTCGCTTTTGCGGCGGGTCTTGCGGGCTTTGTCGGCCTTGTCTGGCTGCGATGGAACGGGTTTGACTATGATCCCGAACGCTTCGGGAAAGCGTTGCAGATTTCGGTCCGCATTGCAGGTCTGACGCCGCATTCCAAAGTGAGCGCGCAGGTGTTGAGCCTGATCCCTGTTTTCATTCTGATTGGTTATCTGGCCTATCATGCCAAGCTGACAACCGCCTTGTTTGAAGCAGCCAAACGCTGGATCGCTTGGGTGCCGGGCGGCCTTGCTGTTTCGACCGTTTTTGCAACGGCCGGTTTTGCGGCTGTGTCAGGCGCATCTGTTGCGACGGCGGCCGTTTTTGCCCGCATCGCGATCCCCGAGATGTTGAAGATCGGCTACAACAAATCCTTTGCAGCGGGCGTTGTTGCGGCGGGGGGGACATTGGCATCCTTGATCCCGCCCTCTGCAATCCTGGTGATCTATGCGATCATTGTGGAGCAAGACGTAGGTAAGCTGCTTCTGGCGGGCTTCATACCCGGCGTCTTTTCAGCTTTGGTTTATGCGGCCCTGATTATCGGCCTTGCGATGACGTTCAAGAACATCGGCCCACCCGTGCGCGGCTTTACGTGGCGCGAGCGCTTTGAATCCTTGCCGCCTGCATTGCCCATCGTTGCGGTCGTCGTGATTATTATTTTCTTCGTTTACAACCCGTTCGGCGACGCTTGGGGCACGGCCACAGAAGGCGGCGCGATTGGCGCATTCATCATCTTTTGCATGGCGCTTTATCGCGGGATGCGCTGGGCCAAACTGAAAGAAGCACTGCTGGAAACCGCTAAGCTAACCGTGATGATTTTCACGATTATTTGGGGCGTTTTGATCTATGTGCGGTTCTTGGGCTTTGCCAAATTGCCAGACGCGTTTTCCGATTGGATTACCAGCCTGGAGATGTCGCCGATGCTGATCCTGATCTGCATTTTGCTGGCCTACGCGGTGCTTGGTATGTTCATGGATGCAATCGGTATGCTGCTTTTGACACTGCCTGTGGTCTACCCCGCAATCATGGCGCTTAATGGCGGCGAAATGGTCAGCGCGGCGGATAGTGCCTTTGGCATGTCTGGTCCTATGTGTGCGATTTGGTTCGGGATATTGGTGGTTAAAATGGCAGAGTTCTGTTTGATTACGCCACCGATTGGTCTGAACTGTTTTGTGGTTGCTGGCGTGCGCGATGATCTCACGGTTCAGGACGTGTTCAAAGGTGTGACACCTTTCTTCATCGCGGATGGCGTAACGATTGCCTTGCTCGTGGCGTTTCCGGGGATTGTCCTTTGGTTGCCGTCGTTGGTGTAATGCAAGGCCGCCCAATTTGAGAACCGGAAGATGATATGACCCATATTCTAGCGATTGACCAAGGCACGACATCGACCCGCGCGATTTTGTTCGGATCGGACATGGTGCCCGTTTCTTCGGCGCAAGAAGAGTTCGATCAGCACTTTCCACAAAGTGGCTGGGTCGAGCATGAGGCGGGTGATCTATGGGCGACGACAGCTTCGACGTGTCGCGGTGCGATTGAAAAGGCGGGCATTGCCACCGCGGAAATCACTGCGATTGGTATCACCAACCAGCGTGAAACGACAGTTCTCTGGGATCGTGCGAGCGGCAAAGCGATCCACCGCGCTATCGTTTGGCAGGATCGACGAACGTCCGAATTATGCCAAAGCCTGAAAGCGGCGGGTCTAGAGCCAACGGTAACAGAATGCACCGGCCTGCTGCTTGATCCCTATTTCAGCGGAACAAAGCTGAAATGGCTGCTTGATAACGTAGAGGGCGCGCGCGCGCGTGCAGAGGCGGGGGAGTTGGCCTTCGGCACAGTGGATAGTTGGATCATCTGGAACCTGACAGGGGGCAAATCCCATGTCACGGACGCAACCAACGCTGCGCGCACGATGCTTTATGATATTCGGCAAGGGCGCTGGTCGCAGACCATGTGCGATATGCTGGATATCCCTATGTCGCTTTTGCCGGAGGTCAAGGATTGCGCCGCCGACTTCGGCGTGACGCGCGCCGATCTATTTGGCCGCGAAATCCCGATATTGGGCGTCGCCGGAGATCAGCAGGCGGCTACTGTCGGGCAGGCATGTTTCAAACCCGGAATGTTAAAGTCGACTTATGGAACAGGGTGTTTTGCGCTGCTCAATACTGGCGATGATCCCGTTATTTCCAAAAATAGATTGCTGACGACGATTGCCTATCAGCTTGATGGAAAACCAACGTATGCGTTGGAAGGGTCGATCTTTATTGCCGGGGCGGTGGTCCAATGGCTGCGCGATGGTCTGAAAATCATTCGCGACGCAAAAGAAACGCAGCCGCTAGCCGATAGCGCGGACCTTGGTCAGGATGTTGTCCTTGTTCCCGCCTTTACGGGCCTTGGCGCGCCATACTGGAATGCAGAATGCCGCGGTGCGATTTATGGTCTGACGCGTGGCTCTGGCCCTGCGGAACTGGCCAAAGCGGCGCTTGAAAGCGTTGGTTTCCAAACGCGAGACCTGCTTGAAGCGATGCATGCGGATTGGCCCGGCGCAGAAGAAACCGCGTTGCGCGTGGATGGCGGCATGTCTGCCTCTGATTGGGCGATGCAATTCCTGTCGGACATTCTTGGCGCGCCTGTGGATCGCCCCAAGGTGTTGGAAACTACAGCGCTTGGCGCGGCGTGGCTCGCGGGGCAGCGCGCGGGGCTTTATCCCGCAATGGATGAATTTGCGCAGACTTGGGCACTTGAGCGGACTTTCACACCTGACATGGATGAAAGCACGCGCGCGGCACGGTATGCGCGTTGGAAAAGAGCGGTCGAAGCCACGCTTGCGGTTTGATCGTTTTGCAGGGTAATCAGGGCCAAATCTGGGGAGATCGCATGTGAAACAATACCATCAAGCCTTGCGCGACGTTCTGGAGTTTGGCGTCGAGTCCACGGACCGCACGGGCACAGGAACGATTTCGCACTTTGGCCTTCAGTGCCGCTATCCATTGGCGGATGGGTTTCCGTTGGTGACAACGAAGAAGCTGCATCTCAAGTCGATCATCCACGAGCTGCTTTGGTTCGTCGCGGGCGACACCAATATCAAATACCTTAAAGACAACGGTGTTTCGATTTGGGATGAATGGGCGGATGAGAACGGTGATCTCGGCCCAGTCTATGGCCAGCAATGGCGCCGGTTTCCTGCGCAAAATGAAGCTGGTTATATCGATCAGATTGTTGATCTTGTCGAAGCGATCAAGAAAACGCCTGACAGTCGTCGTCTGATTGTCTCTGCTTGGAATCCTGCGGAGGTGCCTGACATGGCGCTGCCACCGTGTCACACACTTTGGCAGGTACGGATCAACGGTGGAAAACTGCATTTGCAACTCTATCAACGCTCTGCCGATATGTTCCTTGGGGTGCCGTTCAATATCGCGTCCTATGCATTGTTGCAGCATATGCTGGCGCATGTAACGGGGTATGAGGTTGGCGATTTCGTGCACTCTATCGGCGATGCGCACATCTATTCCAACCATATGGAGCAGGTTCAAACCCAGCTTGCACGCACGCCGAAAGCGCTGCCCCAGCTGCGGATAAAAAGGCAGGTCGGCTCGCTCTTTGACTTTACCTTCGATGATTTCGAGATCATCGGATATGAACCCGATGCGGGTATCAAAGCCCCTGTGGCGGTCTAGGCCATGATCTCTTTGATCGTCGGGCGCGACCGAAACGGCGCTATTGGCAAGGGCAATGACATCCCGTGGTATGCGCCGGAAGATCTGAAGTTTTTCAAACGTGAAACCCTTGGCGGGGCGATCATCATGGGGCGCAATACTTGGGATAGCTTGCCTTTCAAGCCACTCAAGGACCGGTTGAACATTGTCGTGACCTCGCAAGGGTGCGCGGCTGAACATACCTGCACATCTGTTAGCGACGCTGTCGCACTTGCCTACAGTCAGGGCTATCGGCGCGTCTACGGAATAGGCGGCGCGGGGATTTACCGCGAGATGATCGCGATTGCCGATCGCATGTTAATTACAGAGGTCGATCTGTCGGTGGAGGGCGCGGATACGTTTTTCCCTGTGTTCGACAATGACGATTGGCAAATCACCGGCAGTAGCGAACTGCGTAGTGAAGTTCCTGCCTGCACCGTTTTTGAGTACCTCAAGCGCTAGGTTGCCCCGAATTCTGCGACTTTCCTTGTAAATGAATCACAGTTTTCTACGTGTTTGGTGTTCCAATGCCGCTCAGAGGTGCGCGCAAATTGACTTATTTCCGTCTCATGTTAGGCTAAAAAGATAAATAAAAACACGATCCAGAGCAGTCACCACAAGAGGCAGTCCCATGTTTTCAAAAGTATTCGCATTCGCAGTTGCCGCGACAATCGCCACCACATCCCAGGCTTTTGCTTGGGGGGATATGTATATGGGCGACGGCACAAACAATCCTAACAGCGTTGCACCGCAAGCCTACAACGGCCCGAACTATTGCCCCGCTGGCTTGCAGCCCGTCGTTTTGGGCGGTGTTATCTGCTGTGGCACAGCGGCGCGTGGTTATACACCGATGAAGCAGCGCCAAGCCGCCAAGCCAGCGCCAAAGAGCCACGCCATTGTTCAGGACCGTGTGCTATATACGCGCGAGCAGGTCTATGGCCAGCGCACGATCATTGTTCCGCTTCAGTAAATCCGAGCGACAGATCAAACCGATTGGCAAAGCCCAGCGATCCCGCTGGGCTTTCTCATGTTTAGAGCAGCGTTAGATTTGCGGCCATTTCGCGGCCATCGCGCCCCTCTTCCATATCAAAAGACACCTTTTGATTGTCAGCCAGCCCAGTCAGGCCAGACCGTTCCACAGCCGATATATGCACAAAGACGTCTTTGCCGCCTCCTTCGGGTTCGATAAAGCCAAAACCCTTGGTCGTGTTGAACCATTTTACGGTGCCATTAGGCATGCCGCTCACTCCTTTAGTTACCCCTAGTAGCATGAAAGCTTAGCGTTCTGGGGAAAAAATCAAGGTTTTTCGTTGCGCCCTGCGTTGACATTTACGTTAGGATGACGCGCTCTACCGGCAAAAATCAGGAGCGCGACATGAAGCTATACGGTCTGAAAAATTGTGATACATGCCGTAAGGCTCTGAAAAACCTTCCAAACGCGGTTTTGGTTGATGTGCGCAGTGAAGGCGTGCCGCGCGATGTGTTGCAAACCGCCTATGAGCGGTTTGATGCCGCGTTGCTAAACACGCGCTCAACAACATGGCGCGGTTTGAGCGCAGAAGAGCGTCAGCGCCCCGCGCTTGATCTCATCACCGATCACCCTGCACTGATGAAGCGCCCGCTTATTGATGACGCGGGCACGTTGTACTTGGGCTGGGGACGTGATGTTCAGGCGGCTTTAGTCGGCTGAACGTGCCAGGACCCGATCCAGCGAAAGCCATCCTGCGCCTTTGAACACAAGGATCGCGAGGGCAAGCACCCAGAACATGCGCTGATCCAGGATCACGCCGTCAGGGACACGATCAAACCATGCGCCAAGCACTTTGGGATCGCCCCATGCGCCGTGGCCGATCAGGTCAGTCAGGCTTTGGACCGTGATAAAGCCGATCATGCCAAGCGCGGCAAAGCGCGTGAACAAGCCAACGATAATCAACGCAGGCAGCACGAATTCTGCGACAGTTCCGCCCGTGACAACCGCCCAATGGAACAACCCAAGCTGGGAAACGTCATAGCCCGCAGCTTCCATCGCGCGGGGGAATATCTGTGCGTATGCGCCAAGCGAAGGTTGGAAAATGCCGAACAGGCCGTCGCCCAGTTTTGTTAGTCCCGAATTAAAGAAATAGATCGCAAGCGCGGCTGCAAAGGCAAATCGCGCAGCAAATGCCAGCGCCGCATCTCCCGCGCCAATCGGGGCTAAAAGTCGGTCTTGAAGGGCAA
The DNA here is from genome assembly GCF_049680325.1 of Planktotalea sp. Taxonomy (GTDB): domain Bacteria; phylum Pseudomonadota; class Alphaproteobacteria; order Rhodobacterales; family Rhodobacteraceae; genus Planktotalea. The sequence continues at coordinate 2,513 of NZ_JBAUHO010000167.1, read as the reverse complement.
TGAGGCTGCGCATGGGGAATTCCTTGTGAACGTGAGTGAAAATCAGGTTTCGGGCGTTAGGGCAGCGATTGCGCCCGTTTGGATCAAGAGAGCCAGCAAAGTGGGGAAATCAAAGGCGGGATGTTTGGCCTCTATCAGGTCCAGGGCTGGCCCAAGCCGCGTGCCTTTGGCGAGGGTTTCGACAAGCAACGCGCCACCTTTGGGCAACGCGTCCATTCGCGGATCAAACTCGGGTCGCGTGACAAGAACATCTTGCCCGTTTGCTTGAGGCTGCGGTGCTCCTTCGCTCATATTGTAATGCCAGATGTCCAGAACGGGCCATGGCGAGCGTATGACACGCACAGACGGGGCGAAGCGGACAAGAGCGCTTGCCAGTTTTTCCGGCGCGAGCTCGGTGAAGAGTGTTGGATCAATCGGATTTGCATCTGCTGCGTGATAGCTATGGCGTCGCGCCAGTTCCAGACGGGCAACGTCTGGCAGGTAGGCAAGATGGGATAAAGGTGCGAAACTTTCCAGAAATGCCGGAAAATCAGTGCCATAGAGCATCATGCGCGGATCGGAAGGGGGATGCGCGCGCAGGTAAAGTCCAGCAAGGGATGCAAAGTTTTGCGCCCCGAGCAGTTTCCCGATCACCGGGAAACTCTCGCTGAGCGCTTCTTTCAATCCCATCACAACGTTGTTGCGATAGACGTTAAAGCGCTTGCCCGCCGGGCGTTCTTGTCCGTCGGTCAGGCTTTCTGGGATTGTGCGGTCTGGATCAAAGATCGCCGCACGAAAGTCGCGCTGGGTTGTTTTCATGATTGCAACGCCAAGGCTTTGGCCCCGCGCATCGCTTCCGCGGCGAGGATGGGCCAGTCCGGCACATCTGTGTCCCACTCAATAAGCAAAGGACGCGCACCGGAGCGTTCAAGCGTGTAATCGAGCAGGGCCCAAACAGGATCGGCGATCTCTGCACCATGGCTGTCGATCAAGAGGGGCCTGCCGTGATCGTCTTCATCTTCATCATGCCCACCCAAGTGAATTTCGCAGACGCGATCCAAAGGGAAAGCGTCGATATAGGCGCGCGCATCCATTTGCAGATTGGTCGCGGAAACGAAGACGTTGTTAACATCAAGCAACAGTCCGCAGCCTGTGCGCCGCGCGATTTCACTCAGAAAATCGGTTTCGGAATGGGTGCTTTCTGAAAAGGCGAGATAACTGGATGGATTTTCAAGCAGCATTTTGCGCCCCAACGCCTCTTGCACCTGATCGACGTGATCGACAACGCGGGTCAGGGTTTCTTTGGTGTAGGGCAGGGGCAGAAGATCATTCAGAAAGGCACTTTCGTGAGTGGACCATGCAAGATGCTCGGAAAAACTGGCAGGATTGAGCCAGTCACACAGGGTTTTGAGCCGTGCAAGATGTTCTGCATCCAGCGCGCCTTCGCCGCCAATGCTAAGGCCGACGCCGTGTACGGAAATGGGAAACCGTTCTGCTAGATGGCGCAATTGGGCAAGGGGGCGACCGCCCTGGCCCATGTAGTTTTCTGCGTGGATTTCCAGCCATTCAACGGGGGCAGGGTTTTCGATGATGTCAGCAAAATGCTGAGGCTTGTAGCCGACGCCGGGGGCATTGGGCAGATCGGAACGGGGCGCGGCATCAAACATCATTAGGCTCCTTGGGCAAGTTAGGGTGCATGATATCACGCACCCTACTTTAGGTTCGCTTATGCTGGCAGATCGCGCTCAAGCGCTTCGAGCGAGCCCATGCGGCCATCTGGCAGTTCCATTGTTGTGCATGTGCCTGCATCAACGAGGGTCCATGCGTTGCCTTGGTAATCTACTTTGGACGTGCCTGCACATGTCGTGCCTGCGCCTGCTGCGCAATCATTCTTGCCAGCAAGGGAAACGCCGTAGCATTTTTCTTTGCCAGCGGCAGAGGCTTCGGTGACCGTGTGTGCAGTGAAAGAAGCTGCGACTGCGCCTGCAACGGCGAGGGTTTTAAGTGCGTTGGACATGGTTTTTTCCTTTGGTTGAACGAATTGTTTCGTGAGCAGTGCGCCGAATTTGGCGACTGAAAACAAGCTACTCTGCTAAAGGCAATTTTGACTATTCACGCATCCGTGTGTCACAGATGCGTTAGCTATTGAGAGAGCGCCGTGAGGCCCATCTGGCGAGAAAACCCTTTGAAAACAGAACAAGGCCCGCCAATTGTGGCGGGCCTTGTTGCAACCATTTCACGCGTTTTGCGCCAAGTGTTACAGTTTGTCGGGCGCAGTCGCTTCAATGCGCAAGCCGGATATTACAGAATCCAGCGCTTCGACCTTCGTTTGCTTCTCGCCAAGGCGGCGCACTGTGACTGTGCGCTCTTCAACTTCACGCGCACCGACTGCCAAGATCACCGGCACTTTGCCAACAGAATGCTCGCGCACTTTGTAGTTGATCTTCTCGTTGCGGATATCCGCTTCGGCGCGCACCCCGGCTGCTTTAAGCGCAGCGACAACCTCGTGCACATAATCATCTGCATCCGAAATG
>NZ_JBAUHO010000166.1:0-22468 GCF_049680325.1 Planktotalea sp. | reverse complement strand
TTCGCCCGTGCAGGTCAATCGCACGCGATTGCAGCTTTCGCAGAAGTTATGGGTTAGCGGCGTGATAAAGCCGATTTTCTGACCCGTTTCTTCCAAGCGCACATAGCGGGCAGGGCCACCCGTGCGTTCGCTAAGTTCGCTTAGCGTGTAATGCTCGGCCAGTTGGCGGCGCAGATCGTTGAGCGACCAATACTGCCCGACGCGGTCCTCATTTCCAAGATCGCCCATGGGCATGACTTCAATCCATGTCAGGGCAATATCACGCGCGGCGCACCACTGCGTCATCGAGATCAGCTCGTCCTCGTTGAAGCCCTTTAGCGCAACAGCGTTGATTTTCACTTTAAGGCCAGCAGCTTGCGCAGCATCAACGCCTTTCAAAACCTGTGCCAAGCGGCCCCAGCGGGTGACGCGCGCGAATTTTTCTTCGTCCAATGTGTCGAGCGAGATGTTCACGCGGCGCACGCCTGCATCATAAAGCGGCTGTGCAAAGCGTGCGAGTTGGCTGCCATTGCTCGTAAGCGTTAATTCCTCCAAAGCGCCGCTATCGAGATGACGGCTCATGCTTTGGAAAAAGGTCATGATATCGCGGCGCACAAGTGGCTCACCACCCGTTATGCGCAGTTTTTTGACGCCCAAACCGACGAAAGTGCTGCACATGCGATCCAGTTCTTCGAGGGTGAGTAACTCTTTCTTAGGAAGAAACTGCATATTTTCGCTCATGCAATAGACGCAGCGAAAATCGCATCGATCCGTCACAGAGACGCGAAGATAGGTGATTGCGCGGGCAAATGGATCGATCAATGGGGCTGTCATAGGCAGAAGCTAGTCTGTGCGCGGGCGTGCTGCAAGGGGCGATGGCCCGTAACAGAACACGATATTGCGTTCTGCGAAGGAGGGTTTATTGATGCCTTTATGAGACGTTTCATCATCACCGCAGCGCTGCTTGGACTTGGCGCATGTGCGCAAGCCCCGCAAGGCGCGGTTGCGCCGCCTGAAGACGTGATCGCGGGTTCAGAGCAGGTTCGCCCAAAGCTGCGCCCCGCAGGTCTTGGGCGTGTTGTGCCAAAGGCTGCAAAAACGGTAGAGCAATTCGATGTGACTACGGCAGAAGAACGCGCGGCAGCTGCGGCTATTCCTGTGGAGGGCGGGGAAAAACGCCTTGGACTGACCGTCGCATCGCTGGGCGATCCAACGCAGGCAGGTTTCTGGATCAAAACGCCCTTGGTTAGCGAGCAGGGCAAGGGACGCGTAGTCTATCCCGGAACAGGCAAATCAGTGCAGGTTGACCTTTTCCCGATTGAAGGCGCTGACACAGCAGGCAGTCGGCTGTCGCTGGCGGCGTTCCGGATTATCGAAGCGCCGCTCACTGAATTACCAGAAGTTGAAGTATTCTCAGGCGGCTAAGCTGCTTCAGGGGGCAGTTGGCGGGCGGCTTCTTTGCGCGCGAAAGGCTTCAATGTCTCGCCATGCTCGGCCAGAAAACTGCGCACGCGCGCTGCGTCGTGTTTGCTGAGTTCGCGCAGCCACCACGCAATGCCCTTTTGAATGAACCATTTGTGATCGCTTGCATAGCTTGCGAGCCAGCCAAGAATCCGTTCACGGGCTTCGATTTCGGCGGGCTTGGGATTGTTCTGCTTGGTCCAGGGTAGCGTTATCACCAGCGCCGCGCGGCGCGTCCACATGTGATCTGAGGTGGTCCATGGCTCGATTTCGTCCAATCGGGTAGGGTCCGCAACAAGGCGCTTTTGCCCCGCCATGCAGGCATGATCGGCAATGGCCCAGCTGTCAAAATCTGGGGTCCAGCTTTTTATGAGCTCCCAAGCTGCATCGTCCGGCTTGATCCGCGCTTGGGTCAGCAGTTTGGCAGCGGCAAGGCGGGCCTCATAGATATCTGTCTGCCATAGCTCGCCCGCTAGGCGCACGCGCGTGTCCACGTCCAGGGTGCTGCGCCAGTCCTTGGTTAGATCATTCAGATCAGGATTGGCGATGCCAAGGTATTCGCGCGGTATCTTGTGATACTTTGCCATGCCTTCGGCGCGGCCCGCCTGAACGCGTTCACGTAGGGCTTCAAGGGCCTCGTCTAATGTCATTCGACCGTCACAGACTTTGCAAGGTTGCGGGGTTGGTCCACATCGGTGCCTTTGGCAACCGCAGTGTGATAGGCAAGAAGCTGAGCAGGGATCGAATAGATCATCGGGCTAATCAGCGGATGGCATTCGGGCATCATGATCTGTCCCCAAACGTCGCCAGCGTGATCCAGGCCTTTGCGGTCAGAGATCAGCAGCACGCGACCAGAGCGCGCCATGACTTCCTGCATATTGGAAATCGACTTGTCGTAAAGTTCGTCTGATGGTGCCAAAACCACCACGGGGACCTTTTTGTCGATCAGCGCAATGGGGCCATGCTTAAGTTCACCTGATGCATAAGCTTCGGCATGTATATAGCTGATTTCTTTTAATTTAAGCGCACCTTCGTGGGCAAGTGGGAACATCAATCCGCGACCCAGAAACAGGATGTCGCGGGCTTCTGCCAGTTTGCGCGCATGTTGCTGGATTGCGTCTGATTGCTCGATCGCGACGTTCAGCAGGCCAGGCAACGCGCGCATGGCTTTGGCGGCTTCGCGCAATTCGTCGTCGGTCATGGTGCCGCGATCACGCGCCGCCTTTAAGGCCAGAGACAGCAGGACGGTAAGCTGGCATGTGAAGGCCTTGGTCGAAGCAACGCCAATTTCGACGCCTGCGAAAATCGGGTAGGTCTGATCGCTCTCGCGGGCGATCGAGCTTTCGGCGACATTGGTGACGGAAAGGATCTTGTCGGCCTTCCCTGAACAGTAGCGCAGGGCCGCCAAAGTGTCCGCGGTTTCGCCGGATTGGCTGACAAAAAGCGCTGCGGTTTGCGCGGGAATGGGGGGCTCGCGGTAGCGGAATTCAGAGGCAACATCGACCTCTACAGGAATGCGCGCCAGTTTTTCGAACCAGTATTTCGCGGTCAGGCAGGCATAAAACGCGGTGCCGCAAGCAACCATTGTCAAGCGTTCGATCTTGGAGAAATCGATATTGCCGCCCGGCAAAACAATGTCATCGCCCGCTGCGGGCAGATAGTTGCTAACCGCCGCGCCAACAACGGCGGGCTGTTCTGCAATTTCCTTGGCCATGTAATGGTCAAACCCGGCCTTATCGACCTTGGCTGTATCAATCTCGACCACTCGCATGTCGCGGCCAACCTGATGGCCCTCAGAATCCCATATATGCAAGCTTTTGCGGGTTAGAACCGCGCGATCGCCTTCTTCCAAGTATGTGATGCGATTGGTTAATGGCGCCAATGCGATGGCGTCCGAACCGATATACATTTCATCCGCACCGTGCCCGATTGCGAGGGGAGAGCCCTTGCGCGCGGCAATTATCAGATCGTCTTCTCCGTGGAAAAGAAACGCCAATGCAAAAGCACCTTCCAAACGGGAAATGGTTTTTTCAGCTGCTTCTTTAGGGCCAAGGCCCGTGTTCATGTAATGCTGGGTCAGGAGGGCGACAGTTTCGGTGTCGGTTTCGGTCACGAAATCAATGCCGTGACCGGCAAGCTCTTCACGCAACTCGCGGAAGTTTTCGATGATACCATTGTGAACAACCGCGACAGGACCAGCCTGATGCGGGTGTGCGTTGTCGGTTGTGGGCGCGCCGTGGGTGGCCCAGCGGGTGTGCCCGATGCCGGACTTCCCGGCCAGCGGATTATGCACCAGCAGATCGGACAGGTTCACCAGTTTTCCAACCGCGCGGCGGCGATCCAAAACACCGTTGTTTACAGTGGCGATACCGGCGCTGTCATAGCCGCGATATTCGAGCCGACGCAGCGCTTCTACGAGCGTTGGCGCAACTTCATGTTGGCCGAGTACCCCTATAATTCCGCACATTATTCAGCTCCTTTCGCTTTGGAAGCTTTCTTTTTCTTTAACATATCGAACAATTTGACCGCGAGGCCAGGTTTGTTTTCTTGCTTTGATCTTGCGATGGCCAGGGCCTCGTCCGGGACGTTCTTTGTGACCACTGTGCCGCTGGCTGTCATGGCATTTGCACCGACGCTGACAGGCGCGACAAGCAATGTGTTGGAACCGATGAAGCTATCGGCACCGATTTCGGTTTGATGCTTCATCACGCCGTCATAGTTGCAGGTGATGGTGCCTGCACCGATGTTCGCGCGCGCGCCAACATGGGCATCTCCGATGTAACTAAGGTGATTGACCTTGGCACCCTCATCAATAACTGCGTTTTTGATCTCGACAAAGTTGCCGACGCGGGTGAATTCAGCCAGTTCGGTGCCCGGGCGAAGCCGCGCATAGGGGCCAACAACGGCACCGCGACTGACATGACAGCCCTCAAGATGGCTGAATGCGCGGATATGTGCGCCGTTTTCGACCGTGACCTCTGGGCCGAACACCACGTTTGGTTCAACGATTGTATCAGGTCCGATATAGGTGTCATGGGACAGGTAGACCGTGTCGGGCGCGCTTAGGGTCACGCCAGATTCCATAAGGGCAAGACGCGCTTTGGCTTGGAATATGGCGTCTGATTCGGCAAGCTGTACACGCGAATTCACACCAAGCGTTTCGCTTTCATCGCAGGTGACAGAGGTCGCGCTTAGGCCTTTTGCCTGCGCGATCTCGACGATATCAGTGAGGTAGTATTCGCCAGACGCGTTGTCGTTGCCAACGGCGTCGATCAAATCGAACAACACAGAAGCGTCTGCGCAGATAACGCCGCTATTGCAGAGGGTTATGGCGCGTTCTTTATCTGATGCATCCTTGAATTCCACGATCTTCGAGAGGCTGTCGCCTGCCATAACAAGACGCCCGTAGCGGCCCGGATCATTGGCTTCAAATCCCAAAACAACAACGGCATATTTCTTGCGCGCTTCGATCATCCGAACAAGCGTTTCAGGGCTGATGAAGGGGGTGTCACCATAAAGGACGATCGCATCGCCGTTGAAGTCGCTCAGCGCCTCTTTGGCCTGCGCAACGGCATGTGCAGTGCCAAGCTGTTCGGTTTGCAATACGACGTGTGCGTTTTCGTCAAAGGCGGTTGCGGCAGCGCTGACTTGTTCAGCGCCATGGCCCGCGACGACGATTGTCTTTTCCGGCTCCAGTTCCGCTGCGCTTTTCATAGCGTGAACAAGCAAAGGCGCACCCGCGACGTGGTGCAAGACCTTTGGCAGGTCGGAATTCATGCGGGTGCCTTTGCCAGCGGCAAGGATAATCAGAGCAATGCTCATATTGGGGAATACTCTTTGCAATTTATTAAGGGCCGTTCTACCTAATCCCCGAGAGGCCGCAAGTCATGCGTGTTCACCTTAGATTGCGGTGTGTAACAAGTGCATCGTTCATACGGGCGCGTACAGACCGTTGGGAGACAGGATGCGCACAGTTATTTTCGATCTGGATGGTACGCTAGCGGACACAAGCGGTGATCTGCTGGCAGCGGCCAATGTCTGTTTTGAAGGGATGGGGATGTCTGTTCGCCTTAACCCGGAACAGGACGCTGGCACGGCGGTGCGCGGCGCACGTGCGATGTTGAATGCAGGACTTGAGCGTGAAACAGGGCAGGTGGGTGATCCTGCAGTGATTGACGCGCAATTTCCCATCCTTCTGGATGCCTATGAAAGCGCGATAGCCGAACATACAGTGCTTTATCCGCGTGCAATCGAGGCGGTTGAACACTTGCGCAGCGATGGGTTCGCTGTTGGTATTTGCACGAATAAACCTGAATATCTTGCCGAAATCCTGCTGCGTGAACTGGGTGTGCGCGATGTTTTTGGCTCGCTTATCGGGGCTGATACATTGCCTGTACGCAAACCTGACCCTGAACCGTTTTTCGAGGCAGTGCGCCGTGCGGGCGGCAATCAAACACGTGCGTGTCTGATCGGTGATACGATCACGGATCATAGCACTGCGCGCGCTGCCGGGGTGCCAAGTGTGTTGGTCACCTTCGGTCCCGGCTCCTCCAAAGGGCAAGCGGAAGTTCGCGCATTGGAGCCGGATGCGCTGCTTCACCATTATGATGAACTGCCTGCTTTGGCCGTCAGATTGTTAGGAACGTGACATGAATGAACGTTTTACAGGAAATTTCACCCAGCAAGAGCCTATTCCAGAAGCAGGAATAGAGGCTGCGATGAAGGTTCTGCGTTCGGGCCGTTTGCACCGCTACAATGTGGCGGCGGGTGAGCACGGCGAAACCGCGCTGCTGGAGCAGGAGTTCGCCGCGTTGGTCGGCTCGAAATACTGCCTTGCTGTGGCCTCGGGCGGTTATGCGATGGGAACAGCCATGCGCGCGGTCGGGGTAAAGCCGGGGGACAAGGTTCTTTGCAATGCTTTTACGCTGGCACCTGTACCCGGTGCCATTGCCGCGCTTGGTGCAGTGCCTGTGTTCGTTGGCGTGACCCGTGATCTGACGATTGATCTTGATGATCTGGAGGCCAAAGCAGACCAAGGCCGCGTTCTGCTGCTGAGCCATATGCGCGGGCATATCTGTGATATGGACCGCCTTATGGCGATTTGCGATGCGGCCGGGATAACCGTGATCGAGGATTGCGCCCATACGATGGGGGCAAAGTGGGGCGATACGCCATCGGGGCGTCATGGCGTTATGGGCTGTTATTCATGTCAGACCTACAAGCACGTGAACTCGGGCGAGGGCGGTTTGCTGGTGTCTGATGATGACGAATTGATGGCCCGCGCGATTATGCTGTCGGGCAGTTACATGCTGTTCGAGCGGCATCTGGCGGGGCCTCCTGTCGAAACCTATGCCCAAATCAAGTACGAAACCCCCAATATCTCCGGGCGCATGGATCATCTGCGTGCCGCGATTTTGCGCCCGCAGCTGGCGGATCTATCGACGCAGGTTGAACGCTGGAACGAGCGTTATCGCGTTGTGGAACAAGGGCTTGGCGATACGCCGGGGCTGAGCGTGATAGCACGTGCGCCCAAAGAAAGCTTTGTCGGCTCATCCATACAGTTCCTGTTGGAAGGCTGGAGCATCGATGCGGTGAACGATGTCCTTGCACGCTGCGCTGCACGCGGGGTTGAATTGAAATGGTTTGGCGGGGCAGAGCCTGTCGGCTTTACCTCGCGCTATGACAGTTGGCGCTATGCCCCCTCAGAACCCATGCCAGCGAGCGATGTGATCTTGCGCAGCATTGTGGATATGCGCCTGCCGTTGACATTCAGTCTGGAGGATTGCGCCCAGATCGCGCGGATTATTCGCGCCGAGGTTTCAGCAGTGTATCAGGCCGGCTAAAGCCCGATCTTGCGCGCAGTCTCGCGTAGGTAGCTGCCAAAATCGCGCGCAGAGATATCTGCCTCGCGGACAAGTGTGTCGAAATGTTCGGAAAAGGCATTGACGCGCTCGGTGTCGCGAAAGGTGACGTAATATTGCCCGAGATAGACGGAGGCCAGCAGCGGGCCGAATACTGTCACCGGCGAAGAATACAAACGGTGGGCATCAAACATATAGATGCGCAGGCGCGGGTAGAGCCGTTCGTGGATGTCCAAAAAGCGCTGTGTTTGCGCACGGCGCACCTCGATAGGCAGACCTTCGTAATAGCCGCTAGCAGTGAGAAAACTGTGTAACTCACAGGTCGGAAAAGCAATTTCATAATCCGATTGCGAATTTTGCATCCAGTCAAGTCGGTCCTGACTGGCCCCGATCGCCTGTTCGCTTGTACGGCCAAGATGCGGGGCGTATTCCCATTGCAGCATCTCTTTTGTCTTGAGCATGTCGGGCAATGTCGCGGGGACATGGCGGATCTTGTAACCCTTGGCTTCTTGATGCCATGCGAAAATCTGTTCGTCGACCAGCGCGCGGGGCGCTTGGGAGATGCTAAGCGAAGTGGCCAGCAAGTCTGCTGCGCTTTCCGGGCGCTCGGACAGGGCCAGCAGCCAATCAGCAGAGACTTTGAGCGCGGAGGCACATGCACCGACAACATGCGCGTTGGGCAGGCGCGCGCCGTCACCGCTAAGCAATTGAGACACCGTGGAGCGATCAACACCGATGTGTTTGGCCAAAGCCGTCTGCGACAAGCCGCTGGCTTGCATGGCTTGGTTAAGACGGGTGCGAAACAGGTTCGCGCGCTGACGTTTGTCGATAATATCACTCATATGGTGATAATTATCACATATAGGGAGATTTGTTAATCATATTCCGAATGTTCGGCATGCGCGTCGTCGTTTAACCCTTGGATATGTCAAAGAACATTCATCAAAGCAAAACCCGCGCGCTTATCAAAGCGGTGCTTTGGACACTTCTCGGCCTGCTTGTGATGGTTGTTGTGGGATATGTCATGACGGGTTCGCTGGAAACAGGTGGCAAGATGGCGTTAATCAACAGCGGTATCGGAATGGTTACCTATTTTCTGTACGAGCGTATCTGGGACAAGATCACTTGGGGGCGCCATGTCTGACACGCGCCGCTTTGAGTGGCCCACTTGGGCGGTTCTGATTGCCTGTTATGGTCTTTTTGGCGTTGCGACGCTGTGGCTCTGCGCGTTTGGGATCGGTTTTGGGATATTCGGGGCTGTTCTAGCAATCGCGCTGCATTCCTCGCTCAGCCATGAAGTGCTGCACGGGCATCCCTTCAAGAACCGTCATTTGAATGCGGCATTGGTGTTCCCCGCACTCAGTTTTGCAATTCCTTACATGCGGTTTCGCGATACGCATTTGGCGCATCACGAGGATAGCATTCTTACCGATCCTTATGATGATCCTGAAACCAATTTCCTTGATCCAAAGGTTTGGCACGCACTAGGCAGGCCGATGAAAGCGCTTCTTAGATTCAACAATACGCTTGCCGGGCGCATGCTGGTTGGGCCCGCGCTTGGGCAGGTGGCGTTTATGAAGGCTGACTGGGCGCTTGTGCGTGCGGGGGATCGCAGGGTTTTGATGTCCTGGTTATGGCATGTGCCTGCGGCGGCGCTGCCGGTGATCTGGATCGTTCAGGTTTCGAATATGCCGCTTTGGGCCTATTTCGCTTCGGTTTATATCGGGCTGTCTGTCCTCAAGATCCGCACGTTTCTGGAGCATCGCGCCCATGAAAAATCGCGCGCTCGCACGGTGGTGATTGAAGATCGCGGAGTGTTGGCCTTTTTGTTTTTGAACAATAATTTCCATTCAGTGCATCACATGCATCCGCAAGTGGCCTGGTATGATTTGCCTGCGCTTTACCAAAGCGGCAAAGCGCGATTTCTGGCGGTGAACGAGGGGTATCAGTATCGCTCTTACGCGCAGATATTTCGCGCGTATTTCTTTAAGGCAAAAGATCCTGTGCCGCATCCGCTCTGGTCAAAGGATGGCTGATCCGCCATAGCGCGCTGCATGGAGCTTTGGATACTTGCCACGATTGCCGCAACGGTCTTTCAGACGTTGCGCTTTATGCTGCAAAAGCAGCTTAGCATGGGTGCGCTTAGCACTGCGGGCGCTACGTTTGCGCGTTTTGCCTATTCCGCGCCGCTATTGTTTGTCGCCGTTTCCCTTTGGTTTGTGATGAACGGCGCGCCCCTGCCTGAGTTCGGCGCGCGGTTCTGGATCATGGGCGCAGCAGGGGGATTGGCGCAGATACTGGCCACTGTTTGCGTCGTTGCACTGTTTCGCGCGCGCAACTTTGCGGTTGGCATAACCTTCAAGAAAACCGAAGTTATGCTTTCGGTTCTTGTGGGCATCGCGATCCTGGGCGAGGGCGTTTCAACACTGGGGTTCATCGCCATTCTTATCGGCCTGTCCGGGGTTTTGATGCTGTCCAATACGCCTGATGCTGTTGGATCATGGTCCGAACGCATCTTTACCCGCGCTGCGGCGCTCGGGCTGGGATCGGGGCTTTTGTTTGCTATTTCGGGGGTGACCTACCGCGCCGCGACGCTGGAGGTGGCTGCCGATGCGCCGTTCCTGCGCGCTGCGGTGACGTTATCTGCGGTCACGATGATGCAGTTCTTTGCCATGGCGATTTGGCTACGCTGGCGCGAGCCGGGCCAGATCGCGGCAGTTTGGGGCGCGCGCAGGAAAGCGGTGTTGATCGGACTGACGAGCGTTTCGGGAAGTCTGGGCTGGTTCGTGGCCTTTACCTTGCAAACGGCGGCTTATGTGAACGCCTTGGGGCAAGTGGAGTTGATTTTCTCTTTGCTCGTGTCGGTGCTGGTATTCAAAGAAAAGCTTAGCCTGCGCGAGGGGGCAGGAATTGCGCTGCTTTCCGTGAGCGTTCTAATGCTGATCTTGGTAACGCGTTAGGAGTGGGGGCGCTGCCCCCCTCTCGTCAAGGACGAGCCTCCCCCGCGGTATTTCAGGACCAGAGAAGCGATTAGCCCTGCGCGCTTTGATCCAGCGGGGAGTTGCCGCCGAGGCGTAGGAACAGGCTTTGTTCTTCGGTGTTCAGAAACATCGGCACGCTTGGGGGCGGGGCTGGATCACCTGCGCGGCCAGAGATTTCTGCGAGGACCACTTCGGTGATAAAGGGCAGATCGAACTTGCGCACGTCTTCAAGTGCGATCCATTGCAGATGTGAGAGTTCGTCGGAAGCAGCAGAGAAATCGTCGATATTGCCTTGCAACGTATCGGCATCAATCAGGAAGAAGCGCGCATCAAAGCGGCGCGGGCGACCCGGAGGGGTGATTGCGCGAAAGACAAATTGTAGCGCCGAGGCATCGGGCAGATGGCCTGTTGCTGCGAAATCCTGCCAGTCTTGTGGTATCGGGTCTTCCCAAACACCGGGTTTGCCAAGGATCAGGCCGGTTTCTTCCCAAAGTTCGCGAATGGCGGTGACGCCAAGCGCGTGGGCGCGATCAGCATCGGTTTTGCGCAGCAAGTGTTCGCGGCAATTTTGATTGATTGCGCCGACCAAGGGAATTTCCGCGTCCCCTGCATCAAGCGCGCCGCCGGGAAAGACGAATTTGTTCGGCATGAAGGCGGCTTTTGCGCCGCGCTGCCCCATCAATACCTGCGGTTTAGTGAAACGGTCGCGCAGGGCAATGACCGTGCTCGCATGGCGGATCGCGGTTTTGTCGATGGGCTCGGCTTGGGTCATGCGGTGTGCTCCTGTGCAGATCGTCTGCTCAGGCCTAACCAATCATGTGGCGGGGCACTCATCAAGGGGGTCGCTTTGCGACGTGGCGAAACCAAACATCTCGCGTGCCCACTGAAAGGCGACAATTGCCCCCTTCAAGCGCGGCAACAGATAAAGCGAGAGCGCAACGCAGCCCACAGCGAACACCGTGAAAAGGATCAAGGGTTCAGGGCGGAACGTCACAAAGGCGATGTGCAAAGTCGGGGCCATCAAGTGACCTACGATCAGGATGGTCAGATAGGCGGGACCATCATCTGCACGCGCAGGGCGGAAATCCTGACGGCACACTGTGCAGCTTTCGCGCATTTTGAGATAGCTGCGCATCAAGGGGCCATTGCCGCAGCGCGGGCATTTGCGCCGCCAGCCACGTGCAAGCGCAGGCCACAAAGGCCGCTCTTTGGTAGGGACCTGTGTCGGGGCGTTGAGTGCAGCAGCGTCTGTGCCTGCTTTAATGTCTGTATCTGGCAGCATTCGTATTTACCTTGGGCAACTGGGTCACGTGATTGCCCCTAGTACTGATGAGTACGGCGCGATTTTCATAGGGCATAATCGGGTATTGCGTCGGGATGTCGCGTAAGGGCGATTTCAAAAAAGATTCAAAAATCTGCGACGGAAGTTTCGTGGCCGTGCGTTTGACCTACCACAGCAGGCAAGAAACACCTGCCAGATATGGCCGAAAATGGCCGCTTAGATGGAGTAGTTACATGACACGTTTTTCAACTATGACGACACGGATGGTTCTTACAGGCTTGGTGATCGCGACTGGTTTTGCAGCGCAGGCCTCTTCTGGCGATGGCGCGGGCAAAGCAGGCGGAAAAATGCGCCATGAGCGCCCTTCCTTCAGCATGCTGGATGCAGATGGCAACGGCGAGCTGACCCGCGCAGAGCTGGAAGCACATGCACGTGTGCGGTTTGACGAGCAGGACGCGAACAAGGATGGCAAGCTGAGCGCCGAGGAAATGGCGCAGGGCGATCAGAAACGGGCAGAGCGACGTGCAGGCAAGATGATCGAGCGTCATGACACGGACGGCGATGGCATGGTCAGCTTTGAAGAAATGAGCAAGGCGGGCAAAGAAGGCCGCGGTGCGAAAATGTTCGAGCGCATTGATGCGGATGGCAATGGCACCGTTTCGGAAGAAGAGTTTGCGCAAATGAAGGATCATGGTCGCGGCCATGGCAAGCGTATGCACAAGCGCGGTGACAACTAAGCTTGAGTAATGAACAGCCCTAGCGCGCGCCTTGCGCGATAGGGCCCCCCTCGACGGCGCTGTTGAGGCTACGTAAAAGACGCGGATGAATATGCCCTTGGATCAAAGTACAGACCTTAGCGATGATGCGTTGCTTCTGCTTTATGCCAATGGCGATAAAGCAGCCGCGCGCGAGTTGACGCTGCGCCTTGCTCCGCGTGCCTATGCGCAGGCGTTTCGGATGCTTGGCATAGCCGCAGAGGCCGAAGATGTCGCCCAAGAGGCTATGATGCGCATCTGGAAGATCGCACCTGAGTGGCGCACGGGTGAAGCCAAGGTTACCACCTGGCTTTATCGCGTCACCGCCAATCTGTGTACGGATCGGTTGCGCCAGCGCCGTGGCACATCACTTGATGCGATTGACGAGCCGGTTGATCCAAGCCCGAGCGCGGCTGATGTGATGCAGGACAATGCGCGCAATGATGCGCTACAAAACGCGTTGATGCAGTTGCCAGAGCGACAAAGGCAGGCAGTTGTTCTGCGCCACATTGAAGAAATGCCGAACCCGGAGATCGCCGAAGTGATGGAGATCAGCGTGGAAGCGGTAGAGAGCCTGACCTCGCGCGGTAAGCGCGCTTTGTCACAGATATTAGCAGGGCAGAAAGCAGCCCTGGGATTTGAAGGAGACGTGCGATGAGCCATGAAAATGATCTCGACCAGTTGCTTGCGCAGGCAAAACAAGCGCCGCCAGAGCCGTCTGTGGATTTCCTTGCGCGGGTGATGAGCGATGCTGATGCGATGCAGCCCGCTTCGCGCGGGGTAATCTCTGCGCCCGCTAAGGACCGAAACGCTCTTCTGGGGCTGTTCGCTGGGCTCGGCGAGGCGATTGGTGGCTGGCCGGCATTTGCAGGGCTTGCAAGCGCAGCGGTGACGGGGATCTATATCGGTGTTAGCCCGCCGCAAAACCTGATTGCGCCTTTCAGCGCTGCGATCGGCGATAGTTCGATCCTGAGCGAGGCGCTTGAGTATGGCGACGGTTTTGATTTCACACAGTACGAAGGATAAGGCGCGATGAGCGATCCAAAACAGACCCAAGCCGGTGATGGCAGCGTTCCGGCAAAGCCGCGCCGCCGTTTCCGCATTTTGCTCGGCGTGTCACTTGCGCTGAACCTCTTGGTGCTTGGCGCGGTTGTCGGCGCGATTGCAAAGGGGCCGCGCTCGCATGGCACGCCTCCCGGTCTTCGGGAAATTTCCGCGCCTTATGTTGGTGCGTTTGACCGTGAAACCAAGCGCGACATGCGCCAATCCATGCGGGCGCGTCTGCCAGATCGCAGCAGTGCGATTAAAGCAAACAAGGCTGATTATGCGCGTTTCGTTGCGCTGGTTCGTGCGGACACGTTTGACGCCGCAAGCGCCAGCGAAATCATGGAAGGCCAGCTTGCCCGCGCTGGCAATGTGCAAAAGCTCGGCCGCGAAATGGCGATCGAGCGGATCAGTGCCATGAGCCGTGAAGATCGCATGGCCTATGCGGAACGCCTTGAAGGCTGGTTAGAGCACAAGAAAGAGCGTCGATCCAAAAAAGAGCGCTAAAGTGCTCTGGAAATTACCCGACTGACGTGCAAAACTTGTTAAGGTTTTTCGTGTCGGCCGCCTGTCTGGCCTTTTTCTGAATTTGGGGGGCATGGCAATGGCATTGTCGCGCGAGGCCGCTGAGGTTTTCAGCATTCATGTATTAGGCTGGCTTGCAGGGCAGGAAGAAATCCTGCCTTTGTTCCTTGGGGCCAGCGGTGCCAGCGAATCCGATATGCGCACACGCATGGCAGATCCGGTTTTCCTGCTTTCGGTTCTCGAGTTTCTCATGATGGATGATGCCTGGGTTATCGCATGCTGCGATGACTTGCGCGTGCCCTATGAGCGCGTGGGCGAAGCACGGCAGGCTATGCCGGGTGGTGCAGAGGTCAGCTGGACATGAGCGGCGTTTCAGCGGTTTTCAAAGCGGTTCTGTTTGACAAGGACGGCACGCTTTTCGATTTTCGCGCGACTTGGGATCGCTGGGCTGCCGACCTTTTGGTCCAGATTTGTGAAGGTGATGACGTTTTGCTGCGCAATATGGCGCAGGCCCTTGCTTTCGACTTGGAAAAACAGGCGTTTTTGCCCAGCTCTTTTGTGATCGCGGGCACGAGCCGTGAAGTTGCTCAAGTGATTGCCCGTGTTCTCGGGCGCAGTGACCTGGCCAGCGTCGAGCAGGAAATCGTCGCGAGTACAAAGAATGCGCCTTTGCAGCCTGTTGTTGAACTTGCGCCGTTCTTGCAAAATCTGCGTGACGCGGGGTTTAAGCTGGGCGTTATGACCAACGACGCCGAGGCGGTTGCCGACGCCCATCTGGGCAAAGCAGGCGTGCGAGACCATTTCGATTTCGTCTGCGGCAGCGATAGTGGATTTGGTGCAAAGCCTGATCCCGAACCCTTGCTGGCGTTTTGCAAACATGTTCACGTTGATCCGTTTCATACGGTCATGCTGGGCGACAGTACCCATGATCTGCAAGCGGCACGCGCAGCTGGAATGGCTGCGGTTGGGGTTTTGACCGGCGTTGCAAAGGCAGCGGAACTTGCACCCCTTTCGGATGCGGTTTTAAGTGATATCGGGCAATTGCCGGCGTGGTTGAACGAAATGTCCGAGCGCAAATAGCTGTTTACGACAGGATATGTCGCAGTCGGGATCACAAGCGTGATCCAGCAATCGTTTTATGATCTGGACAACACGAGGAGATCGTCATGGCTGGATCATCGGACACACGCAGACGCAGGGGCGGCGGACGGGCCGGGGCCGCAACGCGGCGCGGATCGGCGGCGATCGAGCAAAGCCCATGGCGCATGCCGCAAAATGTGGATCGCCCGACCGAGCCATTGGATGAAGATGGCATTGCGGCGATTCACGATGGTGCGATGCGTATCCTGGAAGAGATCGGCATTGCATTTCTCAACCCGGAAGCGCTTGAGATATTACGTGCCAGCGGGGGATGCGACATTGACGGCGAAATCGTGCGAATGGGCCGCGATTTTGTTATGGAAAAGATTGCGCTCGCCCCGAGCCAGTTCGACATCACCCCGCGCAACCCTGATCGCAAGATCACGATCGGCGGTAAGACCATTCTCTTTGGCAACGTGTCCTCACCGCCCAATTATTGGGATATGGAGCTTGGCAAAAAAGTGCCCGGAAACCGGGAAATGTGCCGTAATCTTCTGAAATTGACGCAATATTTCAACTGCATCCACTTCGCAGGCGGCTATCCTGTCGAACCTGTGGACGTGCATGCGTCTGTGCGCCATCTGGACGTTCTTTACGACAAGCTAACCCTGTCTGACAAAGTCATGCACGCCTATAGCCTTGGTAAAGAGCGCGTCGAAGATGTGATGGAAATGGTGCGTATTGCGGGCGGGCTAAGTCACGAAGAATTCGACGCCAAACCGCGCATGTATACGAATATCAACTCCACATCACCGCTTAAGCATGACTTCCCGATGATGGACGGCTGGATGCGTCTGGCGCGTCGCGGGCAAGGGCTTGTTGTGACGCCCTTTACGCTCGCTGGGGCGATGGCCCCGGTGACGATGGCGGGGGCTGTGGCGCAGTCATTGGCCGAAGCACTTTGCGCTGTAGTTCTGGCGCAGATTATCAATCCGGGCTGTCCTTGTGTGATTGGTACGTTCACATCGAACGTGGATATGAAAAGCGGTGCGCCTGCATTTGGCACACCTGAATATATGCGCGCCACGCAGATGACTGGCCAGATGGCGCGGTTTTATGATTTACCGATGCGCTCTTCTGGCGTTTGTGCGGCAAACGTGCCTGACGGGCAGGCGATGTGGGAGACATCCAACAGCCTTTGGGCCGCTGTGCAATCGGGTACGAATATGGTCTATCACGCGGCTGGTTGGCTAGAGGGCGGATTGATTGCCAGCCCGGAGAAATTCATTATGGATTGTGAGGTTCTCCAGCAAATTCAACGCTATATGGAGCCTGCGACCTATGCGACGACCCCGGATGACATTGCGCTAGATGCGATCAAATCGGTCGGGAATGACGGGCATTTCTTTGGGATCCAGCACACGCAAGACCGCTATACGACCGCGTTCTACCAGCCGTTTCTAAGCGATTGGAAGAACTACGAGGGTTGGGAAGCGGCTGGCGCGATCTGGACGCCTGAACGCGCGCACAACATCTTTAAGCAGATCATCGAAGAATTTGAAGAACCGCCGATGGATGCCGCGATCCGTGAAGAACTGGCCGATTTCGTTGCGCGGCGCAAGTCCGAAGGGGGCGCGCCGACCGACTTCTGATGGGCACAATTTTACGGATTTTCAGGCAGTTTATCGTGTGAATTCTAGCCTCGTTATCGCTTTGTTAACATAGAGCGCGCAAAACTGCTGCGAAGGCACGAATAGGTTTGCGCATGCATGGGTTGGTCAACAAAGCGATAGAGGCGTTCGTCATTGATACGTACGGCGCAAAGGCGTGGGATGCGGTCGCTCTCGCCGCTGATCTGGATGATCCTCATTTTGAAGCGATGATGGTTTACGATCATGCGATCACGCCGCGTGTCATCGATTGCGCCTGCAAAACCTTGTCCGCTGACAAGGCCGATTTGCTGCAAAACCTGGGGACCTATCTGGTGTCCCAGCCCTCGCAACAAGCGGTTCGAAGGCTGCTGCGTTTTGGCGGCGTTGATTTCAGTGATTTCCTTTATTCCCTTGATGATCTGAGCGACCGCGCACGACTTGCGGTGGCTGATCTTCACCTGCCCAAGCTGGAGCTGCGCGAACATACATCGAACCAGTTCAGCCTAACCGTGCGAACCGACGTGGATGGTTTCGGGCATGTTCTGGTCGGGCTACTGACCGCAATGGCAGATGATTACGGCGCGCTGGTCATGTTGGAATATGGCGGTCGGCAAGGACATATTGAAACGGTTGCAATTGCCTTGCTTGAAAGTGCCTTTGCCGAAGGAAACCGGTTTGAATTAGGCGCACGCGCATGAAGGTGGATCGCCAGTTTTCGCGCCCCTCTGTTCTTGAATGGGATGCATTGGAAGGGGCGCTGGATATCCTGTGCCCGATGAACCTGCGTCTGACTGAAACCGGTCATATCATTCACGCGGCCCCGACATTACAAAAAATGCGCGCCGGATCGGATCTGGTTGGAAAGCGGTTTCTAGAGGTGTTTCGCCTTGATCGCCCGCGTTCGATTGCCACCATGTCGGAGCTGATGAACCTGGAACGCAGCAAGTTGCACATGGAGTTTCGGGATGCGCCCAATACGGCGCTAAAGGGCGTTCTCGTACGATTGCCAAAGGGGCAGGGTGCATTGGTGAACCTGTCTTTTGGCATTTCAGTTGTGGAGGGGGTGCAGGATTATGGGCTGACCAGTTCCGATTTCGCGGCGACGGATCTGGCGATTGAGATGCTGTATTTGGTTGAAGCGAAATCCGCGGCGATGGAGGCCTCGCGCAAATTGAACCAGCGCTTGCAGGGGGCCAAGCTCGCGGCAGAGCAACAGGCGGCGACCGATACGTTGACAGGCCTTCAGAACAGACGCGCTGCAGACCGCATTCTGGAACATCACACGAGTGACAGGCGCGGGTTTGCCCTGATGCATCTTGATTTGGACTTTTTCAAAAGCGTCAATGACACAAAGGGTCATGCCGCTGGCGATTTTGTGTTGCAAGAGGTTGCCAAGGTCATGCGCGCCGAGACACGCAAATGCGATACCATCGCGCGTGTTGGCGGGGATGAGTTCATGATCCTGATCGACGGCGAAACCTCTAAAGAGGTGCTAAGCGATATCGCCGCGCGTTTGATTGCAGGGATCGAAGTTCCGATCCTGTTTGAGGGGGCAGAGTGCCGGATTTCCGCAAGCATCGGAATCGCGCTCCACTACACCAACTCGGATATCGGGGCGGATGCGCTTGTGCAAAACTCCGATCAGGCGCTTTATGCGTCAAAGGCCAAAGGGCGCGCCTGTGCAACCTTCTTTGATGATATTGCAGCGGGGCCCGGTTGAGAGGCGTCGAAAAGGATCAGCTTTTTGATGCCGTTGTTAAATTCAATCGCAACGCGTTCATCAGGACGAACACACTTGAAAGCGCCATCGCACCAGCCGCCAGAGCAGGGGAGAGCAAAACCCCGAACGCAGGATAAAGTGCGCCCGCGGCAACCGGGATAAGCGCCACGTTGTAGCCGAAGGCCCAGAACAGGTTCTGACGTATATTGCGAAGCGTGGCCGCGCTGATTGCAAAGGCTGTTGCGACGCCAATGGGATTGCCTGAAAGCAGGACAACATCCGCCGCCTCAATCGCGACATCCGTGCCAGTGCCGATTGCAATGCCAACGTTGGCCTGTGCCAAAGCGGGGGCATCATTGATCCCGTCCCCGACAAAGGCAACGGGCCCGTGCTTTTGTAAGCTGATAATTTCGTTCACTTTTCCATCGGGCAAAACGTCTGAAATGATCCGCGTTATCCCTAACTGTGCAGCGATGCCAGCCGCGCTTGCCGCTGTGTCGCCAGTAATCATCACAGGTTCGATCCCGCGTTGTTTCAGGGCGGCAATACTGGCCACGGCATCGGGCTTTACAGGGTCATCGATCACAAATCGCGCGGCAAAGGCGCCGTCAACGGCCAGCAAAACTTCGGTGCCGCCGACCTTGGATGCGGGCACGTCTATGCCTTCACTATTCAGCAAACGCTGGTTCCCGATTAGCACGTTATGTCCATCAACCTGCGCGCGTACTCCGCCGCCTGTGATGCTTTCAAAGCGGTGCGCGGTAAGGCTTTCAATGGGTTTTTCCTTCGCGGCACGCAGGATGGAACGCGCGATAGGATGCTCGGAGTTGGCTTCGGCTGCGGCCGCAAGGGCAAGTGCGCGGTCTTCGTTAAAACCTGACGATGTTTGACCCTTTTTTAACGTAGGACGACCCAAAGTGAGCGTTCCTGTTTTGTCAAACGCAACGATTTTGATGTCCTGCAATTCTTGCAAGGCTGCGCCTTTGGCAAAGAGCACCCCAAGATCAGCGGCGCGGCCTGTGCCGACCATAATAGACGTAGGCGTCGCCAGTCCCATCGCGCAGGGGCAGGCGATAATCAAAACCGCAACGCCCGCGACAAGCGCATGGGTCAGCGATGGTTCGGGGCCAATCGCCAACCAGATCACAACCGTCAGAAAGGCAATCGCCAAAACGCCCGGGACAAACCAAGCGGTGATTTTGTTCACCAGATCTTGGACGGGCAGCCGCGCATTTTGGGCGTGTTGCACCATCTTGATAATCTGGCTTAGCGTGGTGTCCGCGCCAATCGCTTTGGCCTGAAACGAGAGGGCACCCGTGCCATTCACAGTGCCACCCGTAACCTGCGTGCCCTTGGTTTTCTGAACAGGCACGGGTTCACCTGTCAGCATGCTTTCATCGACCCAGCTATCGCCGCCAAGGACTATGCCATCCACCGCGATCCGCTCGCCGGGGCGAATGTGGATGACGTCGCCAAGAACGATTTGCTCAATGGGCAATTCTGTGCGTTTTCCATCGCGCTCGACTTCGGCCATTGCAGGGCGCAGGGCAACGAGCCGCGCAATGGCGCTGCCTGTGCGCCCTTTGGCGCGGGCTTCCATCCAGCGCCCGGCGAGGATGAGGGTAATTATCATTGCCGCAGCCTCGAAATAAACAGCGCGTGCAGTTTCGGGCAGCATTGAGGGGGCAAAAAGCGCGAGCGTTGAGTAGCTAAAGGCAGCGCCGGAGCCGAGCACGACAAGCGCGTTCATATCGGGTTGCCAACGCGCGAGCGCGCGCAGGCCCGAGCGCCATAGCGCGCGGCCGGGGCCAAGGATAACAAGCAAGGTCAGGGCAAATTGTATCGCCCAACTGGTTTGCATGCCGATGGTCCGTGCGATCAGGTGGTGGAATGCGGGGACGGCATGACCACCCATTTCCAGAATAAAGACAGGCAAGGTCAAAAGGGCCGATAGGATAAAGGCGCGCCGCATGCTGTTTGCTGCGCCGTCATGGATATCGTCCGGACTTTCTGCGCTGTCTTCGTTCTCAAGCCGTGCGTTTTTGCCGCTTTGTTGCACCGCTTCAATCAGCGCGCTTGCGTGGGTGCCAAGGGCGGTAATATGCGCCGTGCCTGCGGCGAGATTGACCTCTGCGGAAAGCACGCCATCAACTTTTAACAGGTCGGTTTCAATGCGGTTTACGCATGATGCGCAGCTCATCCCGTCAATGCGTAATTCAGTGCTCTGCGGCACCGCAGGTTTGCCCGCCTTTTCCAATGCGTCTACGAGGGCGCTGGCCACAATCGGGGCGCTGGTGTCAATTTCGGCAAGCCCCGTCGCAAAGTTCACACGCGCGGCGGTAATGCCGCTGACCGTGTTCAACGCGGTTTCAGCGCGCACAGCGCAAGAGGCACAATTGAGGCCTTGAACGGGAAAGGTCAGAGTGCCAGCCATTGAATGCGCCTTAGTAGGTTACCCAAGCAATTTTCTTGTGAAAGACATAGGGTGTTTTGCAGTAAATAACATCCCCTTGGGGTGCGGTGCTTGCGCTGGATATTGCACCTTGCTGCGAAACGCGCAACTCTATGATTAATGAGGGGCTGGCGCGCAAGGGATCGCACATAATGGCAAAGAACATCCTATTCATCATGTGCGATCAGCTGCGTTATGATTACCTGAGCTGTTATGGAAACACACGCTTGCAGACGCCAAATATCGATTTGCTGGCGCAGCAAGGCGTGCGCTTTACCAACGCCTATGTTCCAGCGCCCCTGTGCGGGCCGTGCCGCATGTCGGTTTATACAGGGCGTTATCCGCGCAGTCATGGATCGTACTGGAATTCGTCACCGCTGCGCGTGGGCGAGCATAATATCGGCGATCATTTGAATCCTTTGGGTATGCGCACCGCTCTGTGCGGCAAGACACATATGGTTGCCGACATTGAGGGTATGGAGCGTTTGGGCATAGATCCACAGAGCGCGGCAGGTCGGCGTATTGGCGAGTGCGGGTTTGAACTTTGGGATCGCCTTGACGGGGTCTATCCCGCGCAGGGCAAGAAGCGCCCGAGCCATTACTTCGAATATCTCAACGCAAAGGGGTATGAGGGTGCAAATCCATGGCACGACTGGGCCAATTCTGCGCAGGGCGAGGATGGTGAGATCAAGACGGGGTGGTTCATCGAGAACAATGATTTGCCTGCGCGCGTCGCTGAAGAAGATAGCGAAACGCCCTACACGACGACGCGCGGGATCGAGTTTATCAAGCAGAATGCAGGCGAAAGCTGGTGTTTGCATCTGAGTTACATCAAGCCGCATTGGCCCTATATCGTGCCAGAGCCTTATGCGAGCATGTTTGGACCCGATGACGTGCCTTCGCCTATTCGCAGCGAGGCAGAGCGCACAGAGGCAGGGCCGCTGCTAAAGGCGCTCCAGTCCAAGCGGGCTTCGGGCTTTTTTTCAAGGGACAAGATGCGCGAAAAAGCGATCCCAGCCTATATGGGTCTGATTAAACAGATCGACGATCAGCTGGGCCGTGTTTATGAGGCGCTCAAAGAGACGGGGCAGTGGGACGAGACGTTGATCGTGTTCACCTCGGATCATGGGGATTACCTTGGCGATCACTGGCTTGCGGATAAAGAATTTTTCCATGACGTTTCCGCCAAAGTGCCACTTATTGTGCGAGATCCTAGTGCCGATGCCGATGCTACGCGCGGGAGGGTGTGCAATGATCTTGTCGAGACGATAGATTTGTTGCCCAGCTTTGTGGAATATGCGGGCGGGGTGCCTAATCATGATGTGCTCGAGGGGCATTCGCTGATGCGCTATTGGCGCGAGGATGCGCCAGTGCCGGTGCGCGCCTACGCGATCAGTGAAATTGATTTTGCGGAAACCGGAACGCGCACCCAATTAGGGCTGCCCGTGGATCAATGCCGTTTGGTGATGGTCTTTGACGGGCGCTATAAGGGTGTATTTTCCAATGCGGATGTACCACCTGTCTTGTTCGATTTGCAAAGCGATCCGAACGAATTGCTTGATATTGGCCGCGACCCAAAATCCGAAGCTGTGCTGGAAAAGCTGCGCGGACATCTGAGCGAGTGGTCTATGCGCCATCACGCAGCTTGGACAACGCCGACGGCGCGGCGTATGAAC
>NZ_JBAUHO010000165.1:0-17422 GCF_049680325.1 Planktotalea sp. | reverse complement strand
CTTTGGTGGCATTCGCGGTTATTCGGAAGCACAGGATGCGTTCACCGTCGGGGCAGCCACAACCGCTGCAAACAAGATCACGGGTGTAACAGGTTCACTTGGCACAAAGTTCTCAATCGATACGCATATTGGTTCCGCGAAGGTCACACCATTTGTCAGTCTTGCTGCGGAACTCAATCGCTTTGATGATGGTTTGGGCGCGATCAGCACCTATGCTGCGCCGCGTATCGCGATCGGGATGACAAGCATTGGGCGTGCAGGAGACCTCAGCATGATCCTTGATGGCGGCAATGTTGAAGCAGGCACAAAAGACATAAGCCTTAGCATCAGCTATGCGCTTCGTTTCTAGGAACTAGAGATGCAGTGACCCGCTCATCAAGATATGGCCATTGCCTGCAACTTCGACGCCTTCGATTGCATCGCGTGGCCCGAGCACCCGAACCTTTGCCGCACCGGGACGGCCCATCGTATGGCCTTGCTCAGCAGTAAAATCCGGAGTTTCTATTAGCCCGTGCTGCCACATGTAAGCACCCATCGCCCCTGTCGCAGAGCCCGTAAACGGGTCTTCTGGCGAACTCGGTGGCAACAATAGCAGGCGAGAGAACGTATCGCCCGCGTCTGTGAAACCGCCAAGCGTCGTCAGGAAAGGCTCCATCACGTCAACGCTGTCTGGGCCAAGGCTGTCATTCAGCGTACCTATTGCGGCGGCGTTCAAACGCGCGCAGCCAAGCGCAACGCGATCACTGAGCGGAACGATAATAAATGGAAGGCCCGTTGAAACCAGCTGCGGCGGCGCGATGATATCTTCTTCGCGCAATCCGATTGCAGCCGCCACAAGACCAGCCTCGGCAACAGGCCCAAAGATCGGTGCATTCTGGCGCATCGTCACGCGCGTGCCATCATCGCTTAGATGAACGGGAATAATTCCGGCCAACGTTTCAAGCGTCAAATCACCGGTGCCAATTGTTCCTGCAGCATGGGCCGCAATGACAGAAGCTACCGTCGGATGCCCCGCAAACGGTATTTCGCGGCTTGCCAGAAAATACCGAACATGTAGGTCCGCCGTTTCCGACGGACCTAGAAATGTACATTCGATAAGTGAGGTTTCTTTGACAAAGGACGTGCAGGTTTCATCGTCCAGATGTGCGCCGTTGTGAACAACCGCGCAGCCATTGCCGCCAAAGGGGCGATCCGTAAACGCATCAACCCAATGGAACGCAAACTCGCTCATTAGTGTACCGTAACCGGCGCAAAATCATTTTGACGCGCAAGAATGAATGCAAGGTTGCGATCTGCAACAACGGCAAGGCGTTCTCCGTCTTCGCTATGCACCGCATATAGCTTTTCTATGCCCTGCGCTTGCTCCTGCATCTCTGCTGGCAAGTCAGTCAGTGCAACGGGCCGCACATACACGATACGTGCATCGCCAGATTTGGCGAAATCAAATGGGTTGGTCATGATACTACCCTTTCTTGATGTTAATTGTTTGAACCACGGCGTCAGGTCGCGCCCGGGTCAGATCAACGTGCAATAGGCCATTTTCCATCAGCGCTTCGCCGACTTCGACACCATCGGCCAAAACAAAGCTGCGCTGGAACTGACGCGCCGCGATGCCGCGATGCAGGAAAAAGCGTCCTTCACTGTCATCTTTTTGTCGGCCACGGATCACCAATTGGCGGTCTTCCACAGTGATCGACAGATCGTCCTCGGAAAACCCGGCAACCGCAAGCGTGATGCGGTACGAGCGATCTGTCGTTTGTTCGATGTTATAGGGTGGGTAGCCCTCATTGCCAGATTTAGCGGTACGTTCTACCAGCCTTTCCAGCTGCTCAAAGCCCAACATGTGCGGGTACGAGCCAAGTGTTAGTTTCGTCATAAGGTTTGTCCTTCGATCAAAGCGACAGTCCAGATGCGGTCCCGTTACGGCAACCGCTACTGGGTCAAATATGGGAAGCTTTGCCGCGCTGTGCAAGGGCTATGCGCAGGGCTCAGAATCGGTATAGTAAAAGACCTGCACTATCTCTCGAAAAGAGCCAGACTTATGAACGCGCCGACCGGACTATCTATGAAAAATGACGACGTGCTCAGCATTGAGCTGGAAGTCATGCGCCGCGAACACCGCGATCTGGACGATTCAATACGCGCATTGGTAGAGCGGGGCACAGCCGATCAATTGATGATCCAGCGCCTAAAACGGCGCAAGTTGCGTTTAAAGGATCTGATTGCGGAAATTGAAGACCGTTTGACCCCCGACATCATTGCCTAAGGCACGCATCTGGCTATAGTCCAGCGCTCACAAATAGGGGTGACGCACTCATGGCGAATATTGAAGTAGGAATCATCATGGGAAGCCAGTCTGACTGGCCAACAATGATCGAAGCTGCACAGATGCTAGATGCTTTGGGCGTCCGCTACGAGACAAAGATCGTCTCGGCGCACCGCACCCCTGATCGCCTTTGGGAGTATGGTAAGACCGCTGCAGCGCGTGGCCTCAAGGTTATCATCGCGGGCGCTGGCGGCGCGGCCCATTTGCCGGGCATGATGGCCTCCAAGACCCGTGTGCCAGTGATTGGCGTTCCAGTGCAAACCAAGGCATTGTCCGGCGTGGACAGCCTATATTCCATTTTGCAAATGCCGCGCGGATTTCCAGTTGCGACTATGGCAATTGGTGGCGCTGGCGCTGCGAATGCCGGCCTGATGGCCGCGGCCATTCTTGCGACGTCTGATCCTGATCTTGCCAAGCGTTTGGATACATGGCGCGACGCCCTATCCGCATCTATCCCAGAGGAACCTGTGAATGACTAATCCCCTTCCGCAAGGCGCGGTCATCGGTATCCTAGGCGGTGGTCAACTTGGCCGCATGTTGTCTGTGGCAGCGGCGCGACTTGGCTTTCGCACCCATATTTTCGAGCCGGGTGCAAACCCGCCCGCGAGTCACGTTGCCGACACTGTCACAACAGCCCCTTATGAAGATGAAGCGGCGCTCACTGCCTTTGGCAATGCGGTTGACGTCATTACCTATGAATTCGAAAACGTGCCTACCTCTGCACTTGATCTGCTTGGCGCGCTTGCGCCGATCCATCCGGGGCGCGAGGCATTGCGCATTTCTCAGGATCGCATCACAGAAAAAGACTTCCTATCGGGTCTGGGCCTTTCTGTTGCGCCATATGCTGCGGTTGATGATGCAGCTTCGATGCAAGCCGCAATTGCTGCTGTTGGTGCGCCCTCAATCCTGAAAACACGGCGTTTCGGGTATGACGGCAAGGGACAAGCGCGGCTAAAAACCAGCGCTGATGCAGACCAAGCTCTCGCCGACATGGCAGGCGCGCCTGCTGTGCTGGAAGGCTTTATAGACTTTTCCGCGGAAATTTCAGTGATCGCCGCACGTAGCCCAACGGGCGAAGTCGCCTGTTTCGATCCAGGCGAAAACGTCCATGAAGGCGGCATTCTGCGCAAAACTACAGTCCCTGCAAATGTCAGTGCCAGCCTGCGCATGGATGGCGTTCTTCTTGCTGGCCGAATTCTGAACGCGCTCGACTATGTCGGCGTTATGGGCGTAGAGCTTTTTGTGACGCCAAAGGGCCTTGTGGTGAACGAGATCGCGCCGCGCGTGCATAACTCGGGTCACTGGACGCAAAACGGCTGTACAGTGGATCAGTTCGAACAACACATCCGCGCGATTGCGGGCTGGCCCTTGGGCAACGGACAACGCCATAGCGATGTGGTGATGGAGAACCTGATCGGCAGTGATATGGACCGTGTTCCAAACCTTGCTGCTCAGGCAGAAACCGCGTTGCATCTATATGGTAAGGCCGAAGTGAAAGACGGACGCAAAATGGGCCACGTCAACCGCATCACTGGCCCTGCAAGCGCCTAGGCACTGCCACCGCTTGAAGACAGGATCGCAGGATCAATGCCGATTTCGGCCAGCGCCAGCGCCCATTTTTTAGCATCTGGCGCATCGAAAATAACGTCATTTTCAACCTGTGCAATCAACCAGCCGTTTGCAGCGATCTCCGCCTCTAACTGCCCGGCTCCCCAACCCGCATAGCCAAGCAACACCAGCGCCTTTTCAGGTCCGTTCCCTGCGCCAATGTCTTCAAGAATGTCTATCGTTGCGGTCATAACCAGCCCCTCGCCTGCATCCATAGACGACAGTTCCGAGCGGTAATCGGGCGAATGCAGTACAAATCCGCGGCTGCTTTCTACAGGACCACCGTAATATATAGGATGAGACTTAGCCGATTCAGGATTTGGGATTGAAAGCTGCTCTAACAAATCCGCCAAATTAACGTCCTGAACACGTTTATTCACAATCAAACCCATCGCCCCATCGCTTGAATGCGTGCACAAAAAAATGACACTGCCTTGAAAGCGTGGATCAGGCATGTCTGGCATTGAAATCAGGCACTTGCCAGTCAACTCGCCGAGCAGTTCTGTTGTCGTCATATTCACACTTTAACTCGTTACCCTAAACAAAGGATGAGGCGCTTAGCCCGATTGCGCAAGGGCAACTTAAAACATCGGCAAGATTTCTCGCAAATAAGTGACTTGGCTTTGCACGCGCTCTGCGGCAGTCAGACGTATGAGACTTAGAAAAACACTCCTTGCAGCCTTGGCGCTATTGGCTTCACCAGTTGTCGCCTTTTCCCAAAGCTTTGACGATGTGCTTGTCGCGACCTTGCTTACAGGTTGGCGACAAAGCGATGGCAGCCACATGGCGGCGGTGCAGCTTTCGCTCAAGCCGGGCTGGCATACTTATTGGCGCGCACCCGGGGATGCAGGGATTCCACCGCTCTTTGATCTGAGCGGGTCGGGCAATTTCAAGGGTGTGCAGGTCATCTGGCCCCGCCCTGACGTTTACACTGACAACGGTTTGCGCTCGATCGTTTACTATGACGAGGTGGTTTTGCCGCTGCGCGTTATGCCCAAGGCGAATGGGAAAGACATCGCGTTAACTGCCAAAATTGACGTCGGCATTTGCAAAGACATCTGTGTTCCCCAAACCTTGAACGTTAGCGCCGTATTGCCCGCAACTGCGAACAAGCGCGATCCGCGCATTGCCGCGGCGCTGGCGGATCGACCGTTTTCAGGCAAGCAAGCTGGCGCGAAAAACCTGCGCTGCCAGATTTCGCCCTCTGCGGATGGGATCAAACTTGCAACGACGCTCACGCTGCCCCGCGTTGGACAGCGCGAGGCTGTTATCATTGAAACCGCTGATCCCCTGTTGTGGGTGGCTGAACCAGAGGTCACGCGCAACGGCAATCAACTGAGCGCAATCACAGAGATTCAGAACGTGGAAGGCGCGCCCTTCATGCTCAATCGCAGCGGTATTCGCATCACTGTTTTGGGCGAAAGCCGCGCCGTTGAAATCAACGGCTGCAAGGGCGGTTAAACCGCCGCCCTTTTCGCGCGCCGCGCAAATACCAAAGCAATCGCCGAGGCCAGATAGGCCAACACGATAAGAACGATCATGCCCGCCAGAAATACTGCAAACCCAGCAAGCATGGCTGGCATATTGGCAAGCTTCGGCGCAATCGCTGCAAGCTCTGGCAAAAGCGTTTTGAAAACGGCCGCATAGCCCATCGTCGCCCCAAGCCATGCAAGCGTCAGCGCTGCGAGAACCCCAAGCATCGCGCGCGGTCCACGCTTACGGAATTTCAAGCCACGTTTGAACGCATCGATGCGGCGGCGCGCATCGTATTGCATCGCGATCAGCGACGGCACGACCAGCAGAACAAGCACCATGCCAAAGCCAAGACCATAGACCAGTGTGATTACCGTCGGTTTGAGAAATTGCGCCTGACTTGAACGCTCGAACAGCAATGGCGCAAGTCCCAGAACAGTGGTCATCGTGGTCAGCATCACAGGGCGCAAACGGTTGGCAGCGCCATCAATGATCGACGGGATCAATCCGCGCTCTTTCGCGTATTCATCAATCGTCGTCACCAGAACGATCGAATCGTTAATGATGATACCCGTCATGCCCAAGAGGCCAACAACCGTGAACATTGATAGCGGCACATCCCATGCAGCATGCCCGTAGATCGTACCGACCAGCCCGAAAGGGATCACCGCCATGACAACAATGGGCCGCGTCCAGCTAGAGAAGACCCAAGCCAGCACCAGATAGATGCCCGTCAACGCCAAGATCAGCCCGGTCAAAGCCTCCGACAGGAAAGCGTTCTCTTGCTCGGATTGGCCGGACAGACGCCACTCGACCTGCATCTGTGATGCGATACGTGGCAAAATCTGCTCTTCCAGCGCGTCTTCGATTTCGCTGGCGCGGGCGGGATCATCCTCGGAAATATCCCCAGTGACAGAGATCAAGCGCACGCCGTTTTCACGGCGCACAGTCGAAAACCCTGTGCGTTGCTTGACGCTGACAATATCGGCCAGCGGGACATAACTACCAGATTTACTGCGCAGAAGCGTGCTATCAAGAAAGTCCGCGCGCAGCTCATCGCTAGGCAGTTCCACGCGGATGGTCGCGCTGCGCGGTCCTTCAGGATAACTTGCCGCTTCGATCCCGTTCAAACGGTGACGCAACACGCGGCCCAGCTGATCGATTGTAAAGCCAAGTGCCTGACCCTGCGCGGTTAACTCAAGGATCAGCTCTTCCTTATCGTAGGCAAGGTTGTCTTCCACCGCTGACACTTCGGGAAAGCGCGCCAATTCGGATTGCAACGCTTCACTGGCACCTTTCAAAGTTTCAGCGCTAGCGCCGAAAAACTGAACGTCCAACGCCGATCCGCCCGGACCAGAGCGCCAAGAGCGGAACGAAATATTTTCTGTGAGCGGGTGGCGGCGCACTGCATCCTGAAGATCACTGACAAAGGCAAAGCTGGAATAAGGGCGCAGATCTGCGTCTATCAACTCGATCGAAATGCCGCCCAACAGATCGTTGTCTTTGGTGTCCGAGCCCGCCAAACCGCCCCCGGAAGAACCACCGATAGTCGCCATGACATAATCAAGCGGGTTGGTGCCATGCTCTTTTTCATACTCTGCTGCCAGCGCTTCCGTCGCGCGTTGCATTTCGCGCATCATCGCATGGGTATCTGCGCGGCTCGCGCCTTCAACCATCGAAAAGTTGCCCGTCACAGAAGACCGTTCTGGCGCATTAAAGAACCGCCATTGCACATCACCGCTGATGAAAAGAACGACCTGGCTGGCAAGCACGAGGATCACACCGGAAAAGACTGCATAGCGCGCCCAGATCACACCAGCCATAAGCGGTTTGAAAAGGTTGTCACGCACCCATTCAAAACCGATGTTCACTACGCGGCTGGGCATGTCATACCAATGGGTCTTGGCAGAATGGGCCAAGGCATGGCTCATGTGGTTTGGCAGGATCAGGAAACACTCGGCAAGCGATGCCAGCAGAACTGCAATCACGGTGAAGGGAATATCACCGATCAAACTACCAAAACGCCCGCCGATAGACACCAATCCAAAGAAGGCAATCACTGTTGTCAGCGTCGCCGAAAAGACGGGCATGGCCATACGGCGCGCTGCGTTCTCTGCGGCAACGACGGGGCTTTCTTTCAGTTCGCGCGCGCGATAATCGGCGTGCTCGCCAACGACAATCGCATCGTCCACAACGATACCGAGGGTGATAATTAGCGCGAACAGCGAGATCATATTGATCGTCAGCCCGCCAACATACATCAGCGCAATTGCCGCAAACAGCGCGACAGGGATGCCTGCCGCAACCCAGAACGCGGTGCGTGCATTCAGGAACAAAAACAACAGCAACACGACCAAAGCCAAACCTGTGATCGCATTGTCGATCAACAGTTCCAAACGTCCGCTGATGGCCTCGGCGCGGGTGCGGATCAGTTCGAGCGTAACACCCTCGGGCAAGGTTTCCTGCATCTTGGCGGCAACGTCTTCGACCTGATGTTGAATGCCAATTGCATCGCCCATGTCAGAGCGATCAACCCGAAGCGTCATCGCCGGGTTTTCGCCCACGAAAAAGCCTATCTCACGATCAACACCTTCTTGGCTCAGTTCTGCAATATCACCGATCCGCAGCTTTGATCCGTCATCGTTCGAGCGCAAAACAATCAGCGCAATTTCCTCTGGCGTGCGCTTTTCGATGCCTGTGCGCACACGCGCCGCGCCGCCGGAAACATCGCCAGCGGGGTCTGCATCGACTTCGGCAGCAATCGCGGCAGCAATTTCCGCCATAGAGACGTCGTTTGCGATCAGATTGCTTGAACGCACTTCCACACGCGTTTGACCCGCAGCAACACCGCGAATTGTTGTGCGCGTTACGCCCTCGGCGAACAGGCGCGTGGCCAGTTCATCGGTAAATAATGCCAGTTGTTCAACGCCAACGGGGCCCGAGATCACAACATCGGTGACACGGTCACGCCACTGCCCGCGGCGCACCACAGGGTCTTCGGCTTCTTCTGGAAGGCCCGTGACCTGATCGACCGCAGATTGCACATCATCAGCCGCGCGCGCCATGTCCCAGCCCGGCTCAAACTCCAGCGAAACCGACGCCCGCCCCTCCTGGCTTGTTGCGCTGGAGCTATCGACGCCCTCGACCGCGAGCAAGGCAGGTTCAATCACCTGAACAATAGCTGCATCCACATCCTCAGCGCCTGCACCTTCCCAAACGACAGACACAGATACAGTGTCCACCACTACATCAGGAAAAAACTGCGCACGCATCTTCGGCATTGCAACAAGGCCCGCAACCAACATGATGACAAGCACAAGGTTCGCGAGGGTCTTGTGGCGCACGAAGTAACTTAAAATACCGCCCGCACCGTCTGAAAGGGATCGCGCCATGATTTAGCCCCCCATCCGGCTTTCGATCCGCTGGACCATTTGGGCAGGGACTTTATCCTCGTCTAACTGGCTTAAAATACGTGCTTTGGCTTCGTCGGGAATGCGGTTGTTGGCCTCCACATAGGCGCGAATCTTGGCTTTGCGTTCCTCGCTCAGTTCCAGCATTTCAGGTTCTTCAATTTTGCTCGCGCCCTCTTGAGTGAGCGGTTTCACCTTGATCCCGACGCCCAGCAACGGCGTGCGAGCACTGACAACATTGCGCCCCATCAATTCGCGCGAGCGCACGAGCACATCATCGCCCTGGCGGCGCTCCAATCGCACAGCGATAGCCTCTAGGCGATCCCCCTCGCCGATCACAAGGACAGTGCCATCCGCGCCCAGCGCTGTCGCAGGCAGACGGATCACGCCGCGCAGAGCAGGTTCTGTCACTTCCACACGAACAAAATCGCCGGGCTTGAACCCCGGTGCAGCATCCAGTTTAGCAAAGACCAAACGACCAGATTGCCCTTCGCCCACCGCTGCGCTGTCACGGCTTAGCTTGCCTTTGGCGACAAGATCAGCGCCGAACACATCCAGAACGACCGAAACGGGCGCAGTGCCAAGCGCACCCTTATCATTCAACAAACGCGCATATTGCGCTGTCGACAGACGGAACGACACTTCCAGCGCATCAGGATCAATCAACTCGGCGAGCCTTTCGTTCGTGCTGACCAATCCACCACGAGAGGCGGTCACCCCTGACAAAGCCCCCGCAAATTCCGCTTTCACCTCAGTATTTTCCAGTTTGCGCATCGCATCGGCCTTGGCCAACTCGGCGCGTGTTATGCGCGTGGTTGCCTGTTCGATACGTGCCTCGGCCTGTGCCAAGGCTTGACGGCGCGCAAGCACCGCCTGGCGCGCGGAAGACGCGGCAAGCTCAGCTGTCTCAACCGTGGCAGAGGTTCCAACACCGCGCGCAGCAAGGTCTTTCTGACGCTCAAAGGCTTTGGTGCGCAGCGCCGCTTGCTCGCGCGCGGCTGCCAATTCATCTTGCGCCAACCCAATCGCCCGCGCCGCCTCACGCGCTTCCAATTGTGCATCACTAAGATCGCTCGCTGCGCGGTCCAGCGCGCTTTGCGCTTCGGCAGGATCAATGAGAACCAGCAGCTCACCCGCAGCGACCAATCCGCCTTCGACGAAGTTGTCCGAAAGTTCCATCACGGTGCCAGAAGCCCCAGCCCGCAAATCCAAAGTGCGCGCACTTTCGATCTGCCCGAAAGCGGTCAGGACAGGATCGATCTGCTGCATTTGGGCCGGAATCACAGTTACCGAGAAGACCCGCTCGCGCGCACGCGCGGGACGTGGCTCGTCCGCCAAGCGCGCCTGCACAGCACCATAAACAAGCGAGCCCGCATAAACGAGCAGCGCGCCTGTCATAGCAAGCAAAAATAGCCCTGCGAGGCTTTGGCGAATAAATCTCATAGCAACGCTTTCATAACGAACCCTGATACATAAGGTAGTGACCTGATTTCCAATGGCAAATCCAGTCACATTTTATGTGATACGGTGCCGGACGCTATTTCCGTCGCAAATGTTCGTCCAAACGCGGCATTATTTCTACAAAGTTGCAGGGCTTGTGCCGATAATCGAGCTGAAAGGCTAAAATTTCATCCCAAGCATCCTTGCATGCCCCAGGGCTGCCCGGCAATGCGAACAGATAAGTGCCTTGCGCAACCCCCCCAGTTGCGCGGCTCTGAACCGCAGACGTGCCGATCTTTGCCATGCTGACGTGGGTAAAGACGGTGCCGAACGCCTCGATTTCTTTTTCATATACGTCACGGTGCGCTTCAACCGTCACATCGCGCCCCGTAAGGCCCGTACCACCGGTTGAAATGATTACATCAATCGCATCATCCGCGCACCAGGCGCGCAATTGTTCTGCAATTTCGGCGCGCTCGTCGCGAATGATCTTGCGCGCGGCAAGGGTATGGCCAGCGTCGCCAAGGCGCTGAACAAGCACATCTCCAGATCTATCCTCGGCCAATGCGCGTGTGTCAGAAACCGTAAGCACCGCAATGCGAACAGAGATGAATTCTTTGCTTTCGTCGAATTTACTCATTCGCTTTTCAATCTCGCCTTCAATGCCAACAAATCTGCCCAGGCATCGCGCTTTTTCTCGGGTGAACGCAGCAAATACGCCGGATGGAACATCGGCAGAACCTTTACGCCCATCGCATCCCCCCATTCCCCGCGCATACGCGTTATGCCGCGTTTCCCAAGGACCGCCTGGCAGGCGATATTGCCCATAAGCACCAGAATTTCCGGCTTTGCCAGCGCGACATGTCGCTCCAGGAAAGGCAACATCATGCCGAGTTCCGCAGGCGTTGGTTCGCGGTTCTGGGGTGGGCGCCACGGCAAGACATTGGTGATATAGACATTTTCTGCGCGGTTTAGGTCGATCGCGCTCAACATTTTGTCAAGCAGCGTTCCTGCTTCACCAACAAAGGGCGTTCCGATCTGGTCTTCTTCGCGGCCCGGTGCTTCGCCAACGATCATGACGCGCGCGCCGAATGTACCATCCGCAAAGACCAGATTTCGTGCGCCGCGCTTTAGCTCGCACGCCTCGAAAGCGCCAAGCGCCGCTTTGAGTGCTTCGATATCGCCAGCCCCAGCAGCGGCCTCGCGTGCAAGCGCCGCACCATCGACTTCACCTGGCGGGTTCGCACGGATGGGTGTCAACACAGTCGCTGTTTCGCTGGCAACAGGCAGCACCGGCTTTTTCGGCTCTGGCTTCACCTCAAAACGGTTCACAGGGGCATCGCAAATCGCCTCATCGACGCCGAATTCCACCTGCCATTCCAACAGGGCTTTCGCTGTATGATAGTCCATCGCCGATTCCATACGCTCAATCTATGCCGCCGCGCGCGGATAGGGAACGCCCCATCTTGCCCAAGCCTGCCCACGCGCCTATAACGCGGCGAACCAAAGGGGACCGCACCGTGACATTCACCCAATCACACCTGCTCGGGATCGAGCATTTGCACCCCACCGAGATCACTACGCTGCTGGATCTTGCAGATCAATATGTTGACCTCAACCGCCAGCCGCACAAGCATACCGATGCATTGGCAGGGTTAACGCAGGTTAACATGTTCTTTGAGAACTCGACCCGCACACAGGCAAGTTTTGAAATCGCAGGCAAACGCCTTGGCGCGGATGTGATGAACATGGCGATGCAGGCGTCTTCGATCAAAAAGGGCGAAACGCTGATCGACACGGCAATGACAATCAACGCCATGCACCCTGATCTGCTGGTCGTGCGTCATCCGCATTCTGGCGCGGTTGATCTTCTGGCACAGAAGGTGAATTGCGCCGTGCTGAACGCTGGCGACGGTCGCCACGAACACCCGACGCAAGCGCTGCTTGATGCGCTGACAATCCGCCGCGCCAAGGGGCGTTTGCACCGTCTTTCCATCGCGATTTGCGGCGATATCGCTCATTCCCGCGTGGCGCGTTCCAACATCATGCTCTTGGGCAAGATGGAAAACCGCATCCGCCTGATCGGCCCGCCTTCGTTGATGCCTTCACAGATTTCCGAATTTGGTGTCGAAGTCTTTGAAGACATGCGTGAAGGTCTGAAGGATGTGGACGTCGTGATGATGCTCCGCTTGCAAAAGGAACGCATGGACGGCGGGTTTATCCCGTCCGAACGCGAATATTACCATCGCTATGGCCTTGATGCGGACAAACTGTCCTATGCCAAGCCCGACGCGATTGTCATGCATCCCGGCCCAATGAATCGCGGCGTCGAGATAGACGGGGATATTGCGGACGACATCAACCGTTCGGTCATTCAGGAACAGGTTGAAATGGGCGTCGCTGTGCGTATGGCCGCGATGGACCTGCTCGCGCGCAACCGGCGCGCCAAGCAGTCTGCTGGAGTGATGGTGTGAGTTTGCAAATGCAAATCACCGCAACCGAGCATGGAGTCGTGCGCCTCTTCGCGATTGAAACAGCGCGCGAATTCGATCACGCGGCGCTTGTCGAGGCACTTGGCGTAGAGACCCTGAACCCTGAACAGGTGGATATCATTGCGCTGGAAGACCTCGATGAGTTGGGACTTGAGGGATATCTCGCCCTTGGAATGGGCATTCCTGCCGATGAGATAGAGGCAATGCGTCCGCAGCTTGCGGCGCTCAAGGGGGATGTCGTGCTTATTCGCTCCGCCGCCTTCGGTGGCAAGGCGACAACGCTAACACCACAAGCCCCGCTGCGCTGGATCGCCAGCTTTGGTGAGGTACCGCTTGATCTTGCTGCAACCCCGATCAAAACCAAATCCGCACAAGGTATTATTACAGGCAAAACCCCACCCGTTCGCGCGTCCAATAGCAAAGTTTTGCTATGGATACTTATGGCCTTTGGCCTGATCGTCCTTGTCACCCTTTCGATGTTTGTCCGCATCGCTGTCTAAGGAAACGCCAATGCAAGAGCCAAATGATCCAAGAATGTCAGGACGCATCGCCATGTATGTGCTGATCTTGCTGGCTGTTTTCGTCACGCTAGTGGTTTGGATCGCTTAGTATGAGCCCAAGCATTCCAACCGGCTGGGAAGGCTTGCTTGATGAGGGCGAGACAATTGTCTGGCAGGGTCGCCCTGTGGCTGGGCTTTCTTTTCACGGAACTGATGTGATGGGCGCGTTAATGGGTGTCTTTTTCATGGTGTTTTCCGTGTTCTGGATGGGCATGGCGACGAACATCACGAGCAATTTCAACGGTTTTGGCGGCATCTTCCCCAAACTTTTCCCGCTCTTTGGCATCCCGTTTTTCCTGATCGGGTTTTACAATGCCATTGGCCATGTGTTTTGGCAGGCCTTTTTGCGCTCCAAGACCCATTACACGCTTAGCAGCAAGCGCGCGTTCATCGCGACCGATCATCCAACGCAGGGCAAATTGCTTACAGATTATCCGATTGATGCGCACACCGACCTGATCTTGAAGATCGGCCCGCCAGATACTGTCTGGTTTGCGGGTAAACATATCGGCTTTGCCAACATCGAAGACGGGCGCGCCGTTCACAAACTGATGCGCCAAATTCAGAAAGAAACGCCATGAACATTCGTTTCACCAACGCCCGCCTGATTGATCCAGAAACAGGCACCGAAGACATTGGCGAGCTAACGGTTTCAGACGGCTTCATCGTCGACACGGCCAAGGACGCGACTGTGATTGATTGCGCGGGCAAATGCCTGGCACCGGGCATTATCGACATTGGCGTAAAGGTTTGCGAACCGGGCGAACGTCACAAGGAAAGCTATCGTAGTGCGGGCCTCGCAGCGGCAGCAGGCGGGGTCACAACCATGGTGACCCGCCCCGACACAGCACCCGCGATTGATAGCCCAGAGGTTCTCGAATTCGTGCGCCGCCGCGCGAATGAGGCGGCACCTGTCAACGTGCTGGTTATGGCCGCCCTGACAAAAGGGCGTGAAGGGCGCGAGATGACCGAAATCGGCTTTCTGCAAGACGCGGGCGCTGTCGCCTTTACCGATTGCGATCATGTTGTGCGCGATACCAAAGTCTATAGCCGCGCGCTGACCTATGCGCGCTCGCTCAACGCTTTGGTGATCGCCCATGTTCAGGAACCCACACTTAGCAAGGGGGCTGCTGTCACATCTGGCAAGTTCGCATCGCTACGCGGCTTGCCTGCGGTGTCGTCCATGGCCGAACGCATGGGGCTGGACCGAGATATCGCGCTGATTGAAATGACCGGTGTGCGCTATCATGCGGATCAGATAACCACCGCGCGCGCCTTGCCCGCGCTGGAACGCGCCAAGGCAAATGGTCTTGATATTACCGCAGGCGTGTCGATCCATCACCTGACGCTGAATGAACTCGACGTTGCCGACTATCGCACCTTTTTTAAGGTCAAACCGCCACTGCGCTCAGAGGACGATCGCCTAGCAGTGATCGAAGCGCTCGCCAACGGGACCATCGACCTCATTTCCTCGATGCACACACCGCAGGACGAAGAAAGCAAACGCCTGCCGTTTGAGGAGGCCGCCTCTGGCGCGGTTGCGATGGAGACACTGCTGCCAGCAGCGATGCGCCTCGTTCACAACGATCATCTTGATCTGCCAACACTCTGGCGCGCGCTTAGCCTTGCCCCCGCCAAACGCCTTGGCCTGCCCGCAGGGCGCTTAAGTATCGGTGCCCCTGCCGATCTGGTTCTGTTTGACCCTGATGCACCTTTCATAATGGATCGCTTTAAACTGCGTAGCAAATCCAAGAACACACCGTTTGACGGAGCGCGTATGCAAGGTAGAGTGATTGCAACCTACGTGGCGGGTCGCCCGGTTTTCGAAAGGGACTAAATGCCGATCATCGAAACAGGCGCTGTTGCGCTGCTGATCTGGGCCGTTTTTGGCTACCTGCTCGGCTCTATCCCTTTTGGCGTTCTCATTTCCAAAGCAATGGGTCTTGGAAATCTGCGCGAAATTGGCTCTGGCAATATCGGCGCGACAAACGTGCTGCGCACAGGGTCCAAACCCGCGGCTTTCGCAACGCTGATCCTTGACGGCGCAAAGGGTGCTGTCGCGGCACTAATCGCACGTGCAATGGCTGGCGAAGACGCGGCTTTGCTTGCGGGGCTCATGGCGTTTATCGGGCATTGTTACCCTCTTTGGCTTGGCTTTAAGGGTGGTAAGGGCGTTGCAAGCTTCCTGGGCCTGTTGCTTGCCCTCAGCTTGCCTGTCGGCCTAGCCTGCTGCGCCACCTGGCTGGTTGCGGCCCTGCTCAAACGTATCTCGTCGTTTGCTGCGCTTGCTGCTGCTGGAACATCTACATTCTGGATGAGCGTTCTTGGTTACCCGGAAGGCTTTTTCGTCGGCGTGATCCTCACAATCATGATCTTCTGGCGCCACAAAGCAAACATCACCCGCCTACGCGCAGGGACCGAACCAAGGATTGGCAAATAAACACGCCGTCTAATCCTGCCCCTGATGACAAGGGCGATGGCTGGTCCAGCATCCTTAGCTCGTCCGCGATCATGTCGCTTGCGCTACTTGGCGATGCGCTGCTCTACGCGGTGCTGCCAGCCTATGCAGCTGACTTTGGCCTGACCCTGCCATGGGTCGGCGTGATGCTGTCAGTCAATCGCTTTGTTCGGGTCTTTGCCTATGGTTTGATCGCCCAGGCCACAGCGCGCTTTGGCGTTCGGGCGATGTGCATCGCAGCAGCCTGTAGCGCTACGCTTTCCACGTTGATCTATGGTTTTGGGACTGGCCCCTTGATCCTTCTGTTTGCACGTCTTCTTTGGGGTCTGACCTATGGCGTACTTGTCCTTGCCACGCTTTCCTATGCCGTCAGCCACCGCAAGCGCGCGGGCACGCGGATCGGCGTCGGGCAGGCCGTGCAACGTATTGGCCCCATCCTAGCGCTCTTTGGCGGTGCCTGGCTGGTCGGGCATGTTGGCGCGAATTCTGCCTTCGTCGTTCTGGCCTGCTTCACCGCATTGGCGTTACCTATCGCTTTGCGCCTCCCCAAGGTGCCCGCCCAGATCAATCAAGCCAGGAAGCCCACTGGCCGCCTGACACGCCCAGCGCCGATAGACGTCTTGTTTTTCTTGCAGGGCTATGGCGTCGATGGCGTGTTTGCGATGACGGTTACCTTGATACTCGCCCAGAATAACACAATGGCGACGGCTGTCTTGGGGGGCGGCGCTCTCTTGGCGATGCGTCACTTCGCAGAAGCCGTCGCGGCCCCGCTTTTCGGCTGGATCGCCGATCGCTATGGCGCACACCGCGTATTCGTGAG
This sequence comes from Planktotalea sp., assembly GCF_049680325.1. Lineage (GTDB taxonomy): Bacteria > Pseudomonadota > Alphaproteobacteria > Rhodobacterales > Rhodobacteraceae > Planktotalea. The sequence goes on along the minus strand of NZ_JBAUHO010000165.1, from coordinate 835 downwards.
CGCAGCTTTTCTAACGATGTTGGGCTTTATGTGTGTTGCGGTCGGTTGGGCCGTTCTGGGCGCATTGATAATGCTTACGTTCCGCGGCGCGCTTGCCTCACTAGGGCCGGCTGTCATTGCCCAAGGCCTAAGCGAACAGGACGACGTCCTTGGTCCGTTGGCGCGAATGCAAGCCTGGCGCGATTTTGGCGCAGCCTGCGGGCCATTGATGACTGGCGTCATGCTTGCTGTAACTACTCCCGAACTGCTCCATGGCGTTGTCGCAATCGCCCTGGCCCTTGGGATAGCCTATTGGATACGCGTTTCTCCACCTCCTAACGTCGCGAAATAGTTTCCCGATCTGTCATATGTTGACAATACGATAGTTTCTGTTATTTCTTTCATTACAGAAATAACGGACGAAAACGATGAACCTGTCACAAGCCATGCAAGACTTCATCCTTCACTGGGGGGATATGGGCGCGAAATGGGGCGTGAACCGCTCTGTCGCGCAAATCCATGCGCTTTTGCATATCTCGCCAGATCCGATGACTGCTGAGGATATTTGCGACACGCTGAACCTAGCGCGTTCGAACGTTTCGAACGGACTGAAAGAGTTGCAAAGCTGGGGGCTCGTTAAGTCCCAGCGTCAGCTTGGAGATCGGCGCGATCACTTTACCTCTGTGCGCGATATGTTTGATCTGGTGACAACTGTTGTTGAAGGACGCCGTGCCCGCGAATTCACCCCGACGCTTGCAGCCTTGCGAGACGTCCAAAAGGCAGCGCAAGACGACGGCACGTCCAAGAAAGTCACACAGCGCATCGACGAGACGTTAGAAACAATGCAGATGTTCGA
>NZ_JBAUHO010000164.1:0-2658 GCF_049680325.1 Planktotalea sp. | reverse complement strand
TCATAGGGCAGGCGAATTTTGCGGCCTTGATGAGGGATCAGCGTCATGCGCAAAGAAAAATCCAGACGCGTGTCCAGTCTGACCTTTTGCAATTGCGCCCTTGGACACGTTGCGCCGCGCTGCCCCGAGCGCCACGCAATGTGCTGCGCATCGATTGTTAGAATGGCGCTCGCGTTGGCGCCAAGGTCATAAATCGCCGGCAAGGACACTAGCGCCAAAAGCAGCAGGATCCACGGATTAGCTTGAATTGCAAAGTGGAGCAGCGCGATTGCCGCCCACCACAAGGCGATGAAGAAGATGGCCCTGGGGCTACGTGCGCGCCGCTCAAAGTGAAACGCATCAACGTCCACCTGTCACATCCAAAGTTGTCCCCGTCACATAAGATGCCTTGTCCGAAAGAAGCCAAATCACGGCATTGGCCACTTCTTCGGCGCTGCCGGTGCGTTTGATCGGAACCGCTGTCGCCAAACGCTCTGCACGGTCCGGCTCGCCGCCCTTTGCGTGGATATCCGTCACGATCAATCCCGGGCGAACAGAGTTAACGCGAATGCCCATCGCCGCCACTTCGTCAGAGAGCCCTTTGGTAAAGATGTCAATCGCGGCTTTGGTGGCGGCATAATCGACATAGGTATTGGCCGATCCAAGCCGTGCCGCAGCGCTGGAGATATTAACGATGCTACCCGCGCCTTGCTTTTGCATTCGCAGGACGGCCTCTTTCGCGATCAGAATTGCACCGATGACATTCACGTCGAACATATGGCGCATGCGTTCATAATCCAGATCGACAACCCGTGCGGTTTTACCAACGATCCCGGCATTATTCACCAAAGCATCAAGACGGGCGAATTCAGTGTCGATCGTTTCATAGATCGCAGCGATATCAGCGGGATCACTGACGTCGCCTTTACACAGGACGACTTTCGCACCCAGCGCGATGCAATCGGCCTGCACTTTGGCCGCGCCTGCATCATCGCTTCGATAGTTCAGGGCGATATCATAGTTTTGCGCGGCCATACGTGCGCAAGCGGCGCCGATGCCCGCGCTCGCGCCTGTAATCAAAACAACAGGGCGGCTCATGCGTTCAGGATCCTTGTTAGCATTTCGGTGGTGTCACGGCTCAGGTTCGGCTGTGCAAGAATGCGTTCAAGTTCGATACGGATCATTTCTTGGCGCGTTGGATCATAGCGCTTCCACGTCTGGAATGCGGAACACATGCGCGCGGTGGTTTGCGGATTGACCGGATCAAGTGTGATTAGCCAATCGGCAAGCAAGGAGTAGCCCTTGCCAGAGATGTGATGAAAGCCAGCGTGGTGCATCGTAAGTGCCCCGAGGGTCGCGCGAAAGCGGTTCGGGTTCTTGTGATCGAAATCGGGGTGCCGGGTTAACATCGTTGCAATTTGCGCCGCATCTTCGGGTTCTGCGCAGCTGACTTGCAGTCCGAACCATTTGTCCATGACCAGACGATCATGCCTCCATTGCTCATAGAAAGCCGCCAGCGCGTCCTTGCCGACTCCTGCGCGCAGCAAACAGGTCAGCGCGGAAAGCTGCTGGGTCATGTTGTCGGCGTTGTCATATTGCTCTTGCGCGGCTTTGCCAGCGTCAAGGCGTGTGCCAAGGGCAAGCGCTGCATTGGCAAGATCACGTTTGCCAACCGCATCGGCATCGGGCGAGTAGGGCCCCGTGATCTGACATTGGGCATAAATGCGCGGCAAGGTATCCTGCATATGCTGCGCCAGAGCCATTCTCAGGGTTTGATCTGCGTTGTAAATCGCCTGTGGATCGGCGGTGCTGCCTTTGTCGGCCAGCACTTGCATTAGATCGGACTGGCTGGGCAGGCCAAGCATCAGCGCGCGCGTGGCCGGGTCAAGGTTTTCATCACGCAGAACAGCCAACATGCCATCAAGATAGCCCGCGTTTGGCGCAGCGTCCTCTTCGATCATACCGAGCAAGGTTGACTTTGCCAGCTCGCGCCCCGCTTCCCAACGATTGAACGGATCGGTGTCATGGGCGAGCAGGAAGGCGCGCTCTGCGTCGCTGGTTTCGCGCTCCAGGATCACGGGCGCTGAAAAGCCACGCAGGATCGAGGGCGTCGGTTTTGCACTAAGGCCTTCCCATTTAAAGCTTTGCTGGCGTTTGCTCATTTCCAGAACTTGTGTTGGCAGGACCTCATCACCGTTGGCACCAAGCAATCCGACAGCAATAGGAATGACGCGCGGCTTTTTCTGGGGCTGGTTCGGCGTTGGCGGCGTTTCCTGACGGAATGTCAGCTTGTAACGCCCGTTCTTGTAGCTTTCCTTGACATGCAGGCGCGGCGTGCCCGCAGAGGTATACCAACGCTTGAAGCGCTTGAGGTTTCGGCCTGTGACGTCTTCGAACACCTGAAGCCAGTCTTCTATCGTGCAGGCCTGCCCGTCGTGGCGTTCAAAATACAGGTCGAGCGCTTTGGCGTAGGCGTCGTCACCGACGAGAAGTTTCAACATGCCGATAACTTCGGCGCCTTTTTCATAGACGGTGGCCGTGTAGAAATTGTTGATCTCGACAAAGCTGTCCGGGCGCGGTGGATGGGCGAGGGGGCCATTGTCTTCGGCAAATTGACGCCCGCGCAAATCAATAACATCCGAGATGCGTTTGACAGGGGCAGAGCGTAGATCCGACGTG
>NZ_JBAUHO010000163.1:0-2804 GCF_049680325.1 Planktotalea sp. | reverse complement strand
GTCTCAGGGTGATGTGCGGGCATCGGATCGCCTTGATCTAAAAGTGTACAAAATGCCCAAAGGGCCGTTTGAACCTGCTGCAAAATGTACAACCCTTCGTAAATCTACCGCGCGCAGGACCCGCGCCGCGAAAGCGCGCGCCGCCGGGTTTTGCCCCCAATGGACGCTTGCCTTGACGCGCGTTCTGCGGCTAGCCTTCCGGCTTCAACGGGAGGACTACAGATGAAAACGATGGTAATGACGGCTGCTGCGCTGGCTTTGAGTGCTGGTATGGCACTGGCCGAAGGGATGGTTCACAAAGTGGCGGTGCATGTGAACGAAAATGACCCGAAGGTCATGAATATCGCGCTTAATAACGTGCAAAACCTGACCAAATACTACGAATCTCAAGGTGACACAGTAAAAGTCGAGGTCGTAACCTACGGCCCGGGGCTAAACATGCTGATTGCAGGAACCTCGCCAGTTGCGGAGCGCATTGCGATGATGTCTTTGGAAATGGACAACCTTAGTTTTGCGGCATGTGGAAATACCCATCGTAATATGTCCGCAAAGAAGGGCGAAGAGATTGCTTTGCTGGATGAGGCAAGGATCGTGCCCTCTGGTGTTGTGCGTTTGATTGAATTGCAGGAAGACGGGTTCGCCTACGTAAAGCCTTAAAAACATAGGGTGCGTGGTGCTACGCACCCTATGCGGACACCTTCTTCAGCTTGGCAAAAGATGTGTATTCCCAATGCTCTGGCCTCTTTACAAGGCCGTGCCGGACAGGGTCCATCCAGCAGTGCTCCATATGGGCGTGAAAATCTGTCTTGCTGCGGATGTGGTGCTCCCAAAAGCGACGATGCCAGATGCCGCGTTCTCGGCGGATCACATCATTTTGGCGAAGCGGGTCTTTTGGCAGATTTCTTGAAAACCGGGCCTTGATGATCCGCCAACGCGTTGAATAGTCGTGATCGCCCTCGGGCAAGGTCCAGATGCAATGCATATGATCGGGTAAGACGACCCAGGCATGCACAGTGACAGGGCGTTCGCGCAGGGTCTGCTGAACGGCGCTGCGCAGCAAGGTGATCTCGCGCAGCAACAGGTCTGACCCATGCGCGCGCAATCCAACGGAAAAGAAGATCGTGGCACCGGAAGTATTCGGACGACTACAACGGGGCATGCGGTAATCTGGCAAACCGCGGTTAAGATTGCGTGAATCCCGCTGGCGTGCATGTTATCACGCACCTTACAAATTTCTGTTACAAACAATGCCTAATGGAATGAGCATGACAACATACGCACTCAATGGCCTTGGCCGCATCGGTAAACTCGCGCTTCGTCCTTTGCTGGAAAGCGGCGCGCAAATCGCATTTCTGAATGACGCTGTCGGCGATCCTGAAATGCATGCTCATCTGCTTGAATTCGACACCGTTCACGGGCGTTGGGACGCGGATTTTTCTTATGATGCAACAAGCATCACAATCGACGGGCTCCGCATCCCGCTGTGCAGCACGAAAAACCTGCAAGAACTGCCACTTGATGGGGTTGATGTCGTTATTGATTGCACTGGTGCCTTCAAAACGCAGGCAAAGCTCGCTCCGTATTTTGAGGCAGGCGTAAAGAAAGTTGTGGTGTCTGCCCCTGTCAAAGATGCGAGCGCAGCAAACATCGTCTTTGGTGTGAACAATGAAAGCTATGAGGCGAGCGTGCATAACGTCATCACCGCGGCCTCTTGTACCACCAACTGCCTCGCGCCTGTGGTCAAGGTGATTCACGAAAACCTCGGGATCAAGCATGGTTCGATCACAACGATCCATGACGTCACCAACACGCAAACTATTGTGGACCGCCCTGCCAAGGATCTGCGCCGTGCGCGCTCTGCGCTCAATTCACTAATACCAACGACAACTGGTTCAGCCACTGCGATTACGCTGATCTATCCCGAACTGACAGGAAAGCTGAACGGACATGCCGTACGCGTTCCGCTTTTGAACGCCTCCCTTACCGACTGTGTGTTTGAGGTTGAGCGTGAAACCACCGTCGAAGAGGTTAATGCGCTTTTCGAGGCCGCGGCGAATGGACCGTTGAAAGGCGTTCTGGGATATGAGACGCGTCCGCTTGTGTCAGCCGATTACACGAACGATCCACGCAGCAGTATCGTTGACGCGCCATCCACCATGGTTGTGAACGGCACACAGGTAAAAATTTATGCGTGGTACGATAATGAGTGGGGCTATGCGCATCGTCTTGTAGACGTGGCGCAGATGGTCGCCGCCTCCTTATGAGCAAACCAGAGGGCTTTGCGGCCTATCTAGCGGTCACAGCGGCCTATTGGGCGTTCATGCTAACGGACGGCGCGCTGCGCATGTTGGTGCTTTTGCACTTTCATGCGCTTGGTTTTTCGCCGGTGCAGCTGGCCTATCTCTTCGTTCTGTACGAAATTGCTGGCATCATCACTAATCTCTGTGCTGGTTGGCTCGCTGCGCGTTTTGGTTTGGCCTCAACGCTATATGCAGGGCTTGGCCTCCAGATCGTTGCGCTGCTCGCATTGACCCAGCTTGATCCAACGTGGAGCATTACGGCGTCCGTCGTCTTTGTTATGTGTGTTCAGGGCCTTTCAGGCGTTGCCAAAGACCTAGCCAAGATGAGCAGCAAAGCCGCGGTGAAAACGCTCGCGCCTGAAGGGGAGGGCACGCTTTTCAAGTGGGTTGCCATGCTCACCGGGTCGAAAAATGCGGTTAAAGGTCTTGGCTTTCTGCTTGGCGCTGCGCTCTTGGCGGCACTCGGTTTCCAAGGCGCAATTCTTGTTATGGCAGCGGTGCTCG
>NZ_JBAUHO010000162.1:0-8108 GCF_049680325.1 Planktotalea sp. | reverse complement strand
GGTGCGCACTGTGCCGCCAAGCTGTACCGTCTGCGGGATTACGTTAAAAACAGAGCTGTCATTGCTCATCGTGCAAACCGACAAAACTGCGTTTTTCAACGGATCCACATTGCGGCTGACGATTGATTGCAGGGCCAGAATGATATGGGCCGCGGCAATGTTTGGATCAATCGCATTGTTGGGCACAGCGCCGTGGCCGCCTTGCCCCGTGATGGTCAAAGAAAACTCGTCCGTTGCAGCCATGATACCGCCCGGGCGGATCGAAAAGTGACCCGTCGCAGTTCCCGGCATGTTGTGTAGGCCGTAAACCTCCTGCACGCCATATTTGTCCATAACGCCTTCATCGACCATGACCTTGCCACCGCCGCCGCCTTCTTCAGCGGGCTGGAACAGCAGCACGGCTGTGCCATCGAAATTGCGCGTTTCAACAAGATATTTCGCAGCGCCCAGCAACATGGCCGTGTGACCGTCATGCCCGCAGGCATGCATCGCGCCGGCGTGGGTAGACTTGTACTCGACATCCGCAGCTTCGTTGATCGGCAGCGCATCCATATCCGCACGCAAGGCAATGACGCGCCCGCAGGTGTCGGTCTTGCCTTTGATAACCGCAACCAAACCTGTTTGCGCAACGCCTGTCTCAAGGCTGTCCACACCGATTTCGCGCAGGCGCTCTTCCACGTATGCTGCCGTCTTGGGTAGATCGAATTGAAGCTCTGGAATGGTGTGCAGATGTCTGCGCCATTCAGTGATTTCTGCATGCAGGTCGGCAAATCGGTTGTGAATCGGCATATCTGAGTCCTTAAATCTCTGTCAAAACCGTGACCCATTCGCGCAGAACCCGCAAGGGGGCCTACGCCGCGTCACAGATTGGGGCCAAGCACCAGTTTGGAGCCATCCGAAAAGCGCGACAACCGGAAGCGATCAAGATCATGACCCGTCTCAAGCCCCTGCATCAGTTTAGCGGTGATGCGTCCGAATGCAGGTCCAATGCCAAAACCATGCCCACACATGCCCGTGCAGATCGTCAGGTTTGGCAAGGCCGCGCAGGTATCAACAACAGGTACGACATCGGGCATAACATCAATCATCCCTGCCCATGCCTCTTTGATCCGAACCGTGCCAAGGCTTGGGAAGGTATCGGCAAAATCGCGCGCCAATTTGCGCACTTTGGCCTTGTTGGGTGCGGAATTTAGAATGCGCATGGCCTCGAATGGGCTAACCTCGTCGCCGCTCCAACGCCGCTTTGTGCCCCATGCATCGGGAAACCCTTTTGGCGCGGCAGGCAAATAGCGCGTGCCTAGCGGGTCTTGGATCAGTTGCGGCATAAAGCGGGCAAAGGCGCGAAAAGCATCAGGGCCAAGGTAGAGTTCGTGAAAACCCGACGGCGCAAGCGAATAGCCGCCATCCGCGCGCCGCCGCCATGCAAGGCGATCGTCGACAGAATTGTCAGAAGCGACCTCAGGCACAGCCTCGCTTGCGGCAACAGTGGCGCGTACCGAAAGCTGCGGAATGGACACGCCATGCCTGCGCAGCAAAAGCGAGGACCACGATCCGCCCGCAAGCGCGACGCGCGTCGATTTGATCCGCCCCTGCTCTGTGATGACACCCGTCACCTGCCCGCCTTCGATATCAAGCAGGCGCACTGCGCAGTTTTCGATGATGGTTACACCATCCATAACCGCCGCACGGGCCAATGCAGGCACTGCAATCCAGGGCTCTGCGCGATAGTCTGTCGGCGTATAAAGCGCACCCGCCCAACGCGCATTGGCCTGCGGGATATGATCGGCCAACTCATGTGCGGACAGAATTCTGGACGCCAGCTGATAAGGTGCGGCTTGATCCAGCCACGCCTGAAAGCCGGCCATCCCCGCATCATCCGATGCCATAAACAACGTGCCCGTTTGCGCCAAACCCACGCCGCCTGCCCGCTTGTCCAGCTCTGGCCACATCTTTTGCGCTTCCAGCATGATCGACAGCTCGGCAATGTCGCGCCCCTGCGCGCGGATCCAGCCCCAATTGCGGCTGGATTGCTCGCCCGCAATGCGCCCCTTTTCCAGAAGCACAGGTTTCAGCCCCGCTTTCGCCAACTCCCAAGCGGTCATCACGCCGATGATGCCGCCGCCGATAATGATTGCATCCGCCTCGCCAGGAAGTGCGGCGCTATGTTCAATCGGGCTTTGTTCGTTGATCGTAAAGACCATCAGCCAAGGCGCTCAAGCAGTTTTTCCATAAAGACGTGGCCCGCGTTGAACTGCTCGATGGTGCAGAACTCGTTGGGCTGATGGGCCTGCGCGATATCGCCGGGGCCACATATGACCGCCGAATAACCGCGCTCCTGAAACTGGCCTGCCTCGGTACCATAGCTGACCTTATGCGAAGCATTGTCACCCGTGATCTGGCGCACCAGCGTTTCTGCCTCGCCATCATCTTCGGGCACAAGGGGCGGCACGTTAAAGCGTTGATCCAGATGGATTGCAGTTTGCGGCACGACAGCCTGCATTTCCGCTTCGACCTCGCGCACTTTCGCAAAATAGCGCTCGCCCCATTCGCCCGGATCTTCCCCCGGCACAACGCGGAAATCCACACCAAAGCGGCAATCCTTGGCAGTGATATTATGCGCTGTGCCGCCTTCTATCATGCCGACATGCACGGTGGTGAAAGGCGGATCGAACATCGCAGCCGTCTCGCTTGGCTCTTTCGCCATATTCTCTGCGTTCATCTGGTTGGCCCAGTCAATCAGCTTGGCCCCGTAAATGATCGCATTCGCGCCCGTGTGCAGGATCGAGCTATGCACCTCGAAGCCTTCAACATGGGTCAACCAACCACGCCCGCCCTTGTGACCTGTGACCGCCTGCATCATCGACGGCTCGCCCACAATGACAGCGCTGGCCTTGGGCAGGACCTCTAGGATGCGATCAATCATCGGCGGTGCCCCTGTGCAGCCGATTTCCTCATCAAAGCTAAGCGCAATTTGCAAAGGGCGCTTAACGCCGCGCTTTTGTGCCTCGACCAAGGCCCAGATCGCCAAAGCGTCAAAACCCTTCATATCGCAGGTGCCGCGCCCGTAATACTTGCCGTCTTTTTCGCTCACGGTCCATGGGTCCGTATCCCATGGCTGGCCATCAATCGGCACAACATCCGTGTGCCCGGACAGGACAAGACCGCCCTCCACCTCTGGCCCCACATGCGCGAAAAGCGCCGCCTTTTCAACGATGCGCCCTTCGGTGTCGTCATAATAGCGGTGGCAGGTGATGCCGTGGGAATTCAGATACTCTTCAACCCAGTCGATCAGCGGCAGGTTGCTGTCGCGGCTAACGGTCGGGAAGCTGATGAGCTTGGTCATCAGCTCGAGCGGGGTGAGAGTTTGGGTCACAATCAGACCTCCATTGATCGCATGCGCGGCTTAATACCCGCTATCGGTCAGCAATACGAAATGCTCGGGGCTTACTTCTTCATACATGGACGGCTCGGGCACGTAGCCAACAGGGTGCATCGGCGATGGAATGGGTTTGAAGTTCAAATCCTTCTCGTCCTTACGCTTGCGCGGATCGGCGATCGGCACCGCCTTCATCAAGGCCTGCGTATAAGGATGGCGCGGGTCTTCAAACACCGCCGCACGCGGGCCCATTTCAACGATACGGCCCAGATACATCACGCCAACATAATGGCTAACCCGTTCAACCACCGCCATATCGTGGGAAATAAACAGATAACTCAGGCCCAGTTCGGCCTGCAATTCCATCATCAGGTTCACCACCTGCGCCTGCACAGAAACGTCCAAAGCCGACACAGCCTCATCCGCGACAATCAGCTTGGGGTTCAAAGCAAGCGCGCGCGCAATGGCAACGCGCTGGCGCTGGCCACCAGACAATTCGTGCGGGAAACGGCGCAAGAAAGAGCGCGGCAGTTCCACGCGATCAAACAGCATCTCGATACGGTCCGTCAGCTCCTTACCCGACGCCGTGCCAAAGTTGCGCATCGGTTCGGCCACCTGCTCCATCAGCTGCATCTGTGGATTAAGCGACGCGAAAGGATCCTGAAAAATCATCTGCATGTCGCGGCGCGCTTCGCGCAGCTCGCTTTGGTTCATTTCCATGATGTCTTTGCCAGCAAGCGTGATCTGACCCGAAAGCGGCTCTACAAGGCGTAGCAGCGAACGCCCGACCGTCGATTTACCGCAACCTGATTCACCAACCAGCGACAGGGTTTGCCCCTTGTTGATGGTGAACGAAATATCCTCGGACGCATGCACATTCGCCACCACGCGGCGCAGCAGGCCACCCGTTACGGGAAACCGCGTCGTCAGGTTCGAGACTGCAAGCAATGGCTCATTCGTTCCGGGGATCGGCTTGATTTCATCCTGCTCATGGCCAAGCAGCTTCATCGGCTCCGGGGCCGCCTTGCCGCGCATCTCGCCCAGCTTGGGAACCGCCGCAAGCAACGCTTTCGTATAAGGATGCTGCGGGTTCTCGAAGATTTCCTCGACGGTGCCCTCTTCCACCTTATTGCCGCGGAACATGACCACCACGCGGTCCGCCATCTGGGCAACAACTGCCATATCATGGGTGATGAACATCACCGCCGTGCCTGTTTCGCGCTTAAGACGGTCCATAAGCGCCAGAATTTCCGCCTGAATGGTCACATCCAAAGCGGTCGTCGGCTCGTCCGCGATCAGCAAGCGCGGCTCGCATGCCAGTGCAATCGCGATCACAACACGTTGGCGCATACCGCCGGACAACTCATGCGGATATTGCTTCAGCCGCTTTTCAGGCTCGGGAATGCGAACCTGACGCATCAACTCGAGCGCGCGCTCCTCTGCCTGCGCCTTGGACAATCCGCGATGCACGCGCAGCCCTTCAGTCAGCTGGCGCCCGACGGTGAACACAGGATTGAGCGCTGTCATCGGCTCCTGAAAGATCATCCCGATCTCGTTGCCACGAATCGTGCGCATCAAATCCGGACCGGCCGCGCGCAAATCCAGCTCGCCATCGTTCTTGCGATCAAAAATAAGGCGGCCGCCTGAAATTTCACCGCCCCCGTATTCAACAAGGCGCATCAAGGACAAGGATGAAACCGATTTACCCGATCCGGATTCGCCGACAACACAGACCGTTTCCCCCGAATTGATCTCGAACGAAACGTTTTCAACACCAACGACAGGGCCGTCTTTCGTTTGGAATTCGACCCTTAAATTCTCAATTTTGGCGATTGGATTGTCGAGCATTGCGTCTTCCCCGATACGTGCTTGACGTCACGCTAGTGGCAGGAAGCAAGAGATGTCAAATCCCAACGGTTTTACGCAACGTCCATAGCCGCGTTTTAGGGAAACCAGACAAAAACAATGGATCATGGTGCTTGCATTTTCTTCAAACTCTGCTTCGATGGCGGCATTGGCTTGGGGGTTGCCGATTGCGACGGGTGTTAAAGCCCCGCGCGTTCTGCGTGTTTCCCCATAGGTCGTGTTTAAAGGATCGATATAAATCGGTCCCGGAAAACGCAGGTCTTTCCTCACATGGGGTTAGACTTGTTCAACAAGGAGAAGCTCTATGAAACTTCGTACACTCATGTTGGGTGCTGCTGCGAGTTTTGCGATGGCCCCAATGGCCATGGCGGAACGCGGTGCAGACGGCAACGTCAACATTATCTATTGGCAGGCACCGTCCACGCTGAACCCATATCTGTCCAGCGGCACGAAAGACATCGAATCTGCCTCGCTCGTGATCGAGCCGATGGGCCGCTACGACCAGAACGGCGCATTGGTTGCCTACCTTGCCAGCGAAATCCCGACAGTTGAAAACGGCGGCGTTGCGGCTGATCTCAAATCCATCACATGGAAGTTGAAAGAGGGTCTTTTGTGGTCTGACGGTTCTGCTGTCACCTCTGCGGACCTCAAGTTTACAGCTGACTACTGCATGCACCCCGAAGGCGGTTGCGCACAGCTGGCGAAATTCGAAGGCGTGACGGGCGTTGAAATCGTTGACGATCTGACAGTCACCGTCAGCTTCTCCGAACCAAAGCCAAACCCATATGGCCCGTTCATGGGTGGCCAGTCCCCGATTTTGCAAGCGGCCCAGTTTGCTGAATGCCTTGGCGCACGTGCACCAGAGTGTACAGAAGCCAACTTTGGCCCGATCGGCACAGGCCCGTTCGTTGTTACGGATTTCCGTCCAAACGACGTTATCCAGATGGAAGCCAATCAGAACTACCGTGACCCGGCAAAACCAGCCTTCGCGACGCTGACCTTCAAAGGTGGCGGCGATGCGGTCGGTGCGGGTCGTGCCGTTCTTGAAACAGGCGAATTCGACTATGCCTGGAACCTGCAACTGGCACCCGACGTCATCGCGAAGATGGCTGAAGGCGGCAAAGGCAAGACAATCGCAGCCTTCGGTTCGCTCGTCGAGCGCCTTGAAATGAACATGACCAACCCGTCTCCTGATCTGCCAGAGGGCGAGCGTTCCACAGCAAAGCATCCTCACCCGTTCATGAGCGATTTGGCAGTGCGTAAAGCCCTGTCCATGGCGATTGACCGCGAGTTGCTTGTTGAAGTCGGTTACGGTCAGGCCGGTCGTCCAACGTGTAACGTCGTTCCAGCACCTGCGCTTTATGCATCTGACAACACAGACTGCATGACACAGGACATTGATGGCGCGAAAGCGATGCTCGAAAGCGCGGGCTGGGTTGATAGCGACGGCGACGGTGTGCGCGAGAAAGATGGCGTTAAGCTGTCCATTCTCTACCAGACATCTACAAACGCCGTTCGTCAGGATTTCCAGGCGTTGATTAAAGACTGGTGGCAGCAAATCGGTGTCGAAACCGAACTGCGTAACATCGACGGTTCCGTCTACTTCGGCGGCGATCCCGGTTCACCCGATACCTTCCAGAAGTTCTATGCGGACGTTGAAATGTACGCCAACAACTTCGACGGAACAGATCCGGAAAGCTATCTGGCACAGCGCACATGCGACAAGCACCCCGGTCCTGACACTCAGTGGCAGGGTGAGAACATCAACCGCTTCTGCGATGCAGAATATGACAAGCTGGTTGCTGAACTCGGTCGCACAGGCGAATTGGCCAAGCGCGGCGAGATTGCCAAAAAGCTGAACGATATGCTCACAAAAGAGAGCTATTCCATCCTGCCTCTGGTTGATCGTGGTCGTGTATCTGCACATTCCAACTCACTCGGTGGTGTTGTCCTGAACACATGGGACTCCGAGCTGTGGAATGCATCTGACTGGTACCGCATCAAGTAAGTAGACTTGATCCCGCACCCTGCTTTCCGTTCGGTTGGCAGGGTGCATTTTGATTTCCCCCCCGGTCTGTTTGCCGCTGCCCTGCTCGTTTGTCAGGCCTGTCGCTAACACACCTGCCCAAAGTCTGGACCCGTATGCTGACTTTTACCATTAGACGCTTGATACTGTCGGTCCCGACACTGCTATTCATCGCCTTGGTGATTTTCACCCTCATGGAACTCGCCCCCGGCGATCCCATGGCGCAGGTGCCGCTGACGGTTCCACCAGAAGTGAAAGAAAAGATGCGCGAAGCCCTTGGCCTTGGCCAACCCGCGCATGTCCGTTTCTTCAAATGGCTCTATCAGTTCTTTGTTGTTGAACCGATGGTGTTCTGGGACTGGATGTGGGGCACAAGCTATACAGAGGGCATGCAACGCGTGATCTCCTGGCAAACCCGCAGCCCTGTTATGGATATCGTCATCCAGCGTATGCCGCAGACGCTCTGGGTTGTCGGCCTTGCCTATATCGTCGGCATCGCAATTGCCCTGCCGATTGGCATCTATTCCGCGTACCGGCAGTATTCGGTTTTCGATCAAACCGGCACATTCATTTCGATGATCGGCTTTTCGATCCCTCCGTTCTTTACAGGCCCCCTGCTCATCGTGATCTTCTCGGTCTATCTTGGCTGGTTCCCCTCGATCTATGACACCACCCATGTGGTGACCGACTGGGCCAGCTTCAAAGTGCAATTCATGCAGATGATAATGCCCGTCATGGTGCTGGCGCTGCAAACCACCGCGCAGATCAGCCGCTATATGCGCGCCGCCATGCTGGAAAACCTTAATCAGGACTACGTGCGCACGGCCCGCGCCAAGGGCC
>NZ_JBAUHO010000161.1:0-2027 GCF_049680325.1 Planktotalea sp. | reverse complement strand
GCAAAGGCAGAAAGGGAAATCACTATTGCGGCGCTTATGCCTGTCACGCCTGGTAGCCAAGGCGAGAATGGCTGCGGTGTATCCCACAGGATCGCAAGGCACGCGTAAAGTGCACAGGTTAATCCAGCTAGGCCCAATACAATAAGGCGAATGCGTGAAAGCGTATCTGCACTCATGTCCTAGCCCTCCGCCAGTTTCAGGCCAGCAATGCCAATGACGATCAATCCCGCGCTTGCGAGGCGGAGCGGGCTGGCCGTCTCGCCAAAGGCATAGATGCCCATGATAAATGATCCAATTGCGCCGATGCCAACCCACACAGGATAAGCCGTACCAAGCGGCAGCGAACGCATTGCATAGGCCAAGAGCCAAAAGCTAAGGAATGCGGCGACGGCAACGATCCCGCTATATAGCGGCTTACTAAATCCTTCTGATGCCTTCAGCGCTGTGGCCCAAACCACTTCTAGACCGCCAGAAATTGCAAGTATGATCCAAGACATTTCAAACTCCCTGTAACTCATAGGTTACATGGGTAGTGTAGGTTACATGTAACGTCAAGGTTACTTATTGGGCGTATCGTGAATTATTTTCCATTGGATCGCATCAAGCAGCGCTTCAAAGCTGGCATCGACAATGTTTGCCGAGGCCCCGACAGTGCTCCAACGATTGCCCTTGCTATCCGCGCTATCAATGATGACGCGCGTGACCGCCTCTGTGCCGCCTTGGGTAATGCGGACCTTGAAATCCACAAGGCGCATGTCGTCAATCATCTCCTGGTACTGCCCCAGATCCTTGGCCAGTGCTTTGGACAGCGCATTCACAGGGCCACGATCCGAACCTGTTTCATCCATAGATTCGCTAACCGAAAGCTTCTTTTCACCGTCGATCTTAACCACAACCACCGCTTCGGAGAGCGAAACCATTTGGTCATATTTGTTCTTGCGCCGCTCTACGGTGACTTTGTAGCGCTTCACTTCGAACAGATCGGGCATCTGCCCTAACGCCCGGCGCGCGAGCAGCTCGAAACTTGCTTGGGCGGTGTCATAGGAATAGCCCTGCGCTTCTTTTTCCTTGATCTCGTCCAGCAGGAATCCCAGCGCAGGATGGCCTGCGTCCACGCTTAACCCTGCATCAGACAACCGTTTGCGCAGGTTGGATTGCCCGGCCTGATTGGACATCGGGATAACGCGTGCGTTGCCGATAAGACTGGGTTCTACATGTTCGTAGGTCGAGGGGTCCTTGAGGATTGCAGAGGCGTGCAAACCCGCCTTATGGGCGAATGCAGAGGAGCCGACAAAAGGGGCCTGACGCAGCGGGACGCGGTTCAGGATATCATCCAGAGTGCGCGAAATGCGGGTTAGGCTCGCAAGGCCGTCATGGCTGACGCCAATGTCGAACCGGCTCGCGTAGGGGTCTTTCAGCAGCAGGATCGGGATCAGTGTGGTGAGATTGGCATTGCCGCACCGCTCGCCCAGACCATTCAGAGTGCCCTGCACCTGCCGCGCGCCTGCGTCGATGGCCGCAAGGCTGCAAGCAACCGCATTGGCCGTATCATCATGGGTATGAATGCCAAGGTTCGCGCCGCTAATACCAGAGGCGATGACAGCTTTGGTGATCTCGCTCACTTCGGCAGGCAAGGTGCCACCATTAGTGTCGCACAGCACGACCCAGCGCGCGCCAGCCTCGATCGCGGCGTGCAGCGTTTCGAGCGCATAGTCTGGATCAGCCTTGTATCCGTCAAAGAAGTGCTCCGCATCAAACAGTGCCTCGCGCCCCTCGCCCACGATATGAGACATGGAAGCGGCGATATTGGCGGTGTTTTCGGCCTTGGTGATGCCAAGCGCGTCAGAGACGTGGAAGGCAGAAGATTTACCAACAAGACAAACCGTGCCTGTTTTGGCCTGCATGACCTGAGCCAGCACATCGTCGTTCTCGGCCGAGCGCCCTGCCCGTTTGGTCATGCCAAAGGCCGTCATTCTTGCGCGGGTCTTTGGTGCTTCATCGAAAAACGCGCTATCGGTCGGGTTCGC
>NZ_JBAUHO010000160.1:0-5256 GCF_049680325.1 Planktotalea sp. | reverse complement strand
GCTTATCCACCAAGCAATTGACACCAGCTCGGCGATGTATATCGAACTGGTGAATTCTGGCGTAAAAGCAGACGCGATCTCGGTCTTCCGATATCCCGACCTGCCACGAATGGAGGAAGCCGTTTTCCCACGTGGCTGGGAACATGCGCTGGATCGCAACGTATCTTTCATCGTGAACCGAATGAACGAACGTGTTCTTGCAGGCCAATCCATTGAAACGCTGCTTGCGGTTCTGATGTTCGTCCTGATGGGCATCACGCTGGAACGCTCCAAGATTGCAAACGACCTTCTGACCACAATGGCGCGTGTCTTTGGTCCGCTTCCGGGTGGCCTGGCTGTATCCGTTGTTGTGGTTGGCGCATTTCTTGCGGCCTCTACGGGGATCGTTGGCGCGACTGTGGTGACCATGGGCTTGCTCAGCTTGCCTACGATGCTGCGCAATAACTACTCTCCCGAGATTGCCACGGGGGTCATTGCGGCCTCTGGGACATTGGGGCAGATCATTCCGCCCTCTATTGTTATTGTTCTGCTGGGTACGCTTGCGGGCGACCTTTATTCATCCGCTCAAGAAGCGCGCGCGATTGCTGCGGGCTGTACGGATGCTTTGACCTATCTGGGTGAGCCTGCGGTTGTCTCTGTCGGTACGCTTTTCCAAGCGGCACTGCTTCCAGGTGTTCTGCTTGCATTGCTCTATGCGCTTTATGCCTTTGGCTATGCGCTGTTTAACCCAAGCAAGGCACCAGCCGTTGCGATGGGTGCGGGCAACAGTGAAGTCATTACAAAGGGTGAAGGTTTTACATGGTTCCTTGGTGTTCCAATCGCGTTGATCGCTGGCATGATGCTGCTGGGCAACCTCAATGTTATCGGCTCGCAGAACCTTGTTGTAGACAGCTACTCTGACATTGGCGAGGGCGCGAGCCTGCGTACAAATGTTGGTCCAGATTGTCAGGCATCAATGATCGAATTGCATGGTCAGGAAGCATGGGATGTTGCGGTTGCGCAAACCGCTGAAATCGAAGCCGCAGGCGGCATTGTCGAAAGCGCCAAACTGACGGACGACGAGATCAAGGAAGCGATTGCAGCAAAGGCCAATGCCGCTGCACCGATCGGGACAGGCATTGCGATCCTCGCGATCATTCTGACGTTGATCCTGACGACTGCGCGCGGTGCGCGCCCGACAGCAAATCATGGACCGATCTATATCGGCCTGATCGGTGTCGTGCTTGGTTTGCTGGTTGATCTGCTATTGATCCGCCCTTCAACAAGCGCTGGCGTGACCGTGGTGCTGATGGCTATTCCTTGGGCCATTTCGCTCTATGGTTGTACCCACGCTGCGATTATGCTCTCCAAGAACGAGCTGATCCGTGTTGTCTTCCCGCCACTGGTTCTGATCGTTGCTGTGCTTGGATCTATTCTTGGCGGTATCACCAACCCGACGCCCGCTGCGGCGCTTGGTGCGGGCGGTGCGATCATGCTGGCAGCCTATCGTCGCCTGCGTGATGAGGATAAGTCCGGCAAGGTTGTTATCTTTTCGACCTTCGCGGTGATCTTGATGATCCTGATCGGTGTGAACTTCGATCTGAGGGTCAATCAGGGAGGCGTGAGCTTCGAAACCTGGGTCGCGTTCTTCTTTGCCTACACTGCATGGCTCTATGCTGCATTTGGTTTGCTCTTCTCTTGTTACGTTCTGTTCCGCGCGGGCATCTTGCCACCTATCGTGCGCGAAACCGCAAAAGTGACGAGCATGGTTTTCACCATCCTGATCGGTAGCCAGATGTTGAACCTTGTGGTGATTTCCTTTGGTGGAGAACACTATATCCAGCAGTTCCTGAAGAGTTTCGACAATGAGCTGACGGTCTTCCTGATCGTGATGCTTGTGCTTTTCGTGCTGGGCTTTGTGCTCGACTTCCTTGAAATCATCTACATCGTGATCCCGATCGTTGGACCTGTGATTTACGGCGGTACGTTTGATCCGAAATGGGTGACGATCATGATCGCTGTGAATTTGCAGACATCCTTCCTGACGCCGCCCTTCGGCTTTGCGCTTTTCTATCTGCGCGGCGTTGCACCCAAGGAGGTTACGACCGGACATATCTATCGCGGCGTGGCTCCCTTCGTGCTTATTCAGGTTGCTGGTCTGGGACTGCTCTGGCTCTTCCCGTCTATCGTGACGATTGTGCCTGACTTGATCCCGAATTGATCTGAACGCAGGAAATTCCGAAAATGAAAAACGAGGCCCAAGGGCCTCGTTTTGCTTTGTTCAGGTGCAAATTCCTCAGAGGAATTTGATGTCGCCTTCGGCGAGAGTTTAGCTGGCAAAATGAAGTAACTTAGTCAGGCACAGCGCGATAGCCGCCCGGAAGCGAGATATTTGCAACCTGTTCGGCAATCGGCGGCGTGGAGAGCGGATGCAGGTTGGTTTCAAATGCCTGTGGATCGCGCATTTTTTGCCACACGCCGTCCGAGAACACCTCGAGCCCTGAAAAGCCGGCTTTATAGCCCATCTTGGGGCTGCCTGGCACCCAGTAGCCAAGGTAGACATAGGGCAGGCCCGCGTTGCGCGCGATTTCGATGTGATCGAGGATGATATAGGTGCCAAGCGACTGGCGCGGGGCATCGGGCGTGTAGAACGAATAGACCATGCTGAGCCCGTCATCATGGACATCGCTGAGGCAAACCGCGGCCAGATCGGCGCTGTCTTGATCTGCGTATTCTATGACACGGCTTCTGATTGGTGTTTCTTCGATCATTGCTGCAAATTCGAACACATCCATATCGACCATGCCGCCCATAGCGTGCCGCGCCTCCAAATAGGTGCGAAACAGCGCGTATTGCTCTTCTGTTGCCCAAGGCGATGTGGCGCGGCGAGTGAGATGGGCATTGCGCCGGTTTATGCGTTTCTGGCTTGTGGATAGGGTAAACGCGTCAACATCGATGCGCGCTGACAGGCAGGCCGAGCAATCGGCGCAAGAAGGGCGATACAGGACATTTTGCGAGCGACGGAAACCCTGCTTTGACAGGCTGTTATTGAGCGCATCCGATCCATCGCCTTGCAGGGCCGTGAACAGCTTTCGCTCCATCCTGCCCTCAAGGTAAGGGCAGGGTTGCGGTGCAGTCACATAGAACTGCGGAGCAACGGGAAGCGTATGGCGCATAACGATCAGATTTCCTTTGCTCGCAGGCTAGCATTCAAAGGACGCCAAATCAAAGCCCCGAATTGACCGATATGGCGCGATATTTTACCTACGGTTAATCATCACCGAGCCAAGAGCCATATCCGTCAGGCTTTGTCCGCGTGCAGAACCGAGCATCATGATGATCGAAACGATCTGGATCAGAAAAAATGCCATCGAAAACGTATAGCCAAGCGTGTGAACAAGCGCCTGCGAGAAATCAAACCGCTCCCCGCGCCCATCGCGTAGTTCAATTGACATGATCCGCATACCCCATGTGGCGGAAGTGGCTCCGATGGTAATGGCGCGATAGCCAAATCCGATGACAAGAAACAATAACGGGAAAAAGAACAGGCCCGTGAAGGCGGTGAACGGAATGATTAGAATGCTCAAGACAACCGTGATGACCGTATCAATGATCCAGGCGATCAATCGTTTACTGGGCACGGACGCGTAAAACTGCGGAGCGCGGATGGGGTCGGGGTGATTTGGCGCGTATTCTGTCATGGTCCTTATCAACTATTTGAAAGCTATGTAGGAATGGGCCACCCGAAAAAGGGTAGCCCATCTTGGAGAGACTTAGGCGTCTTCGGTTTCTTCGACGGGCATGGAGGCTGCTTTTGCGCGGTCATCCATGAATTCATCGAACTCGGCCTTGTCTTTTGCATCGCGCAGGCGCTGCAGGAAGTCTTCAAAGCTGCTTTGCTCGTCTTCAAGGCGGCGCAGCGTATCTGCTTTATAGGCGTCGAACGCCGAGTTGCCAGAAGGGCGCATGGCCGAAAAACCATGGCGGGCGGATGAATGGCGGCAGGATTTGCTGAACATACGTTTGCTCCAGATCATATAGAAGAGAAGGGCGAGGCCGACGGGCCAGACGAAGATGAACCCGAGCACCATGGCCGCGATCCAGGCACCTTTGCCTTTGTTATCGAGCCAGGCCTCAGAGCGCGCGAACCAGCCTTGGGGCTGGGCAGTATAGGCGGGTGCTTGGGCAAGGGTGGACATGAGGTTCTCCTGTTTAGGTGTCTGCGTTAATGTGAATGTCTTTCACATTGAATAAGATGGGGAGTTTTCAGATCCGCACAAGACCTAATGTAAATGTTTTTTACATTTAGTGTGTTTGTGAAGTAAAATCAGCAACTTGGGCATTGGAATGGTTTACTATGTCGGTAGGATTTGCGCTAAAAACATGGCGCGGCGTTCCCGCAGCGCCCCAGATGGCACCAAAATCCTTGAGCCTTGGATCAAAAAATGCGCGCGGTGGGGTGAGATGTCCAATCGGAGAAACTCCGCCAATTGCAAAGCCTGTTTGTGCACGAATGACTGCCGCATCTGCTTTGCCAAGCGGTTCCCCTGCGAGGGCAGAAGCCTTGATCGGGTCAACCTGATTGCCGCCTGCCGTTAGAAACAGAATGCACTGGCCCGAAGTTTGGCCCAGAAAAATGATAGATTTGACGATTTGATCGACCTCGCAGCCGATTTCATTGGCGGCCATTTGTGCAGTGGTGGCTTGTCCCGTTTCGCGGATCGTATCGGGTAGGCCAACCGCTTCAAGCGCGGCGCGCACGCGTTTCAATGATTTGCTCATTTCATTTTCTCCAAAGTTCGGTGCAGGTGCGTTTCAAATTTAAGCAGGCGCATTGGGCTAACAGCCTCTGCACTATAAAGCGAAAGCATCGAAAAGCGGGCCTTAGGCGCGCAGGCCTTGAACACCCCCCATTTCAACGCGCGGCGTACGGGGCGGCGTAGAACGAAAAGGTCGACCCATCGAGGGCTGCCAAGGGTGGTGATTGCGATCACCTCTTTAAGGCCATGCAGCCGCGGGGTAAGGGCGGACAGATCGCTCGCATGATTGTAAGCGATGCCGGGCAGGAAACTGCGATCAATCCAGCCCTTTAGGATTGCAGGCAGACCAAACCACCAGGTCGGGAAAACCAGAATCAAGCGCTCGGTTTTTTCAAGCTGGTCCGTATCTTCAAACGATGCACTATAATAGTCACGCCGCTCTTTCGCTCTAAGACGTGGGTCATAGCCAATCGCATAAAGATCAAGCAGGAGCACAGCGTCGCACCGCGCGTCGAAA
>NZ_JBAUHO010000159.1:0-1805 GCF_049680325.1 Planktotalea sp. | reverse complement strand
GTCATGGTCCGGCCCCGCGCCCGATCCGCCCGCAATTGTTTCGTAATATTGGTGCTGTTCATTGCCGAAGGTGAAATTGTTCATTGTACCCTGCGACGGTGCCAGCCTGCCCGTAGCCGCGAACAGTGCATCGGTTACAACTTGGCTGGTTTCGACATTGCCTGCGACCACAGCGGCGGGGAAAACGGGATTGAGCATGGACCCTTCGGGTACGACCAGTTCGATCGGGCGCAGGCATCCGTCATTCATCGGTATCACATCGTCAATCAAGGTACGCACGACATACAGCGCCGCCGCGCGCGTTATGGATCGCGGCGCATTGAAATTATTGTCCTGTTGCGTGCTGGTTCCGGTGAAATCGAATACCGCAGAGCGGGCGGCCCGATCGATCCGGATCGCCACCGCAATCTGCGCACCATTATCCATCGCATAGGTAAATGCGCCGTCTTCCAACCGGTCGAGCAATCGGCGCACCGATTCCTCTGCATTGGCCAGAACGTGGCGCATATAGGCGGCTATGACATCTTCGCCGTGATCCTTGGCCGCCCCCGTCAACAGCTCTGCCCCGCGCGCACACGCTGCGATTTGCGCGCGTAGGTCGGAAAGGTTGCGATCCAGGTTGCGGGCCGGCCATTCACCCGATGACAGGGCCGCGCGAATGTCCGCCTCGCAGAAACGCCCCTCATCAACCAGCAGGACATTATCCAGCAGAACGCCCTCTTCGCTGATTGTCCGGCTTTCGGGCGGCATCGAACCCGGGGCAATGCCGCCAATGTCGGAATGGTGCCCGCGCGCCGCGACAAAGGCGTCAGGCGCGCCGGTGTCCCCGGAATAAAACACCGGAACAATGATCGTGATATCGGGCAAATGGGTTCCGCCGCGATAGGGATCGTTGAGGACATAGGCATCGCCGCGCAATATGCCCCGCCCGTCAGCAGGCTGGCCGTCTGCACCATCGCCGCGCGCTTCCAATATCCGCCGGATCGAATCCGCCATTGATCCCAGATGCACCGGAATATGCGGCGCATTGGCAATCAGCGACCCTTCCGCATCGAACAATGCGCAGGAGAAATCGAGCCGTTCCTTGATGTTTACCGAGGTCGCGGTGGATTGCAGAACAACGCCCATTTCCTCGGCAATGGCCATGAACAGATTGTTGAATATCTCGAGCCGCACGGGATCGACATCGGTGCCGTCGGCGCGCTGGCGTTCAAGCGGCGTCGTGCGAGTCAGGATCAGGCTGAAATCCTCTTTCAACGCAGCCGACCAACCATCTTCGACAACAATTGTCGAGCCTGGATCAATGAACAACGCGGGCCCGTGGACCACTTGCCCTGCCGTCAATCCTGCGCGGCTGAATGTCGGCCATGGGCCGCTGCCACGGATTGCGGCGGAACCGGGACTATATGCGGCAGACGCCAATCCCCCCGCCGCACCAACTGCCTCGACGCTCAAAGCCTCAACGATGATCTGGCCTCCCGCATCGGAATAGCCGAAGCGCTGGTGGTGCTGTGTCTGGAACCGCGCGGCCATGTCCGCCGCATCGCCCCAATCGAGCGGCAGCGAACGGTCGCTGCCCGCAAAACGAAGGCGCGCCTTGCCAGAAACGCCGATCTGGCCATCGCGCAGCCCCTGTTCTCGCAGCACCGCACACGCCGCCTGTTCAAGCGCCGCCAGCTCTGCCGACATATCCTCGCCCAAAGGCCGGACCACACTGTGCTCGCGGATCGCTTTCACCGGGGCAAGACCAATACCATAGGCTGACAACATACCCGCCAGCGGGTGGACCAGCACCGTTTCCATAC
>NZ_JBAUHO010000158.1:0-3109 GCF_049680325.1 Planktotalea sp. | reverse complement strand
ATTAACGACACTACGCTGCTAAGTGTTTGGCTAGATGGTCGGGCTTATGGAAAAAACATTCTCGATCGCGCCGATCAAAGGCTGCCCGACGCGATGCAGTTGCGTACAACTGACATTAGATCGGATGGCGTGCTCGTGAAAGATTCGTTGTTAGATGAACAGACCTGCACATGCTGTCAGACCTCGGCCACGACCACCGCAGATGGTACAGTCCTAATCGCCTATCGCGACAAGACTGACGCTGACATTCGCGATATTGCTGTTGCCAGGAAAGTGGATGGCGATTGGTTGCCCTCCAGCATCGTTTATCCTGATGGTTGGGAAATTTCGGGTTGCCCCGTTAACGGTCCTGCCATTGATGCAATGGAGCAAACAGCGGTGGTTGCTTGGTTTACGGGTGCAAACGTTGTTCCGGCAGTAAAAGTTGCGTTTTCACGGGACAATGGCGCTAACTTTGATGCGCCTATACGGATTGATTTTGGGGAAGCAGTCGGACGGGTTGATGTCATGATGCTGACCGAAAGTTCAGCGCTTGTCACATGGGTAGAATGGCAAAAAGACGATGAAGTTATTTTCGCGTGTAAATTGGACCTTGGAGCACCTTGTGAGGACGCTCAAATTGTCACCGTGAATAGCGGCGACGGATCAGTCAATTTCCCACGAATGGCACGTACGCCAGAGGGCATTTATATAGCGTGGACCCAACCAGCAACGGAAGCCAATTCTGATCCGAATGCTGAATCTAGAATCAACTTAGCTTTCGCACCATTATAATGACGTTGTCGGTAATCTGTTACAAACAGATACAAAATCTTCTGGTTACAACGCCCTACTCTGATGGACCTTTTACTGAAGACCCGTCACACTTTAGTGAAATGTTTTTTGGGGAATATCCATGGCTTTAAAGTCTTACCAGTTTGGCATGCTCGCGTCTTTCGGTTCTTTTGTGCTGCTGGCCGGAGCATGGATGTTTCAGGCGATTGGCTATGCGCCCTGTGCAATTTGCATCTGGCAGAGATATCCCCATACTGCGGCCATCTTATTGGGTCTTCTCGTTCTGATCGGGCTACGTCACAAGTTTGTATATTTTCTAGGTGCGCTCGCTGCAGCGGCGACATCTGGTATCGGCTTGTATCACACCGGAATCGAACGCGATTGGTGGGAAGGCCCAACAACCTGCACTGGTACCGGGTTGGATTTGTCCCAGATGTCAGTTTCCGACTTGTTGCCGACGTCCATTGATCAACCCGCACTCGTTATGTGTGATCAGGTCTCGTGGGAGTTTTTGACGCTTTCGATGGCAAGTTGGAATGCATTATTCAGCGTTGTACTAGTCGGGCTTTGGGTTTGTGCTTTCATAAAACGCACCTAGTACTTGGCAATGACTGCCGCTTCGAGGGCATGTCAAATTTATTAATTTAGATCTGTAATGTCGCGCGGAATGAAACGTCTACTTGATATGACCCTGTTTTATCAAAAGGACCTGTAACTTAAAACAAATGTAAATTCTGCTGATTCCCGCTACCACAGATAATAAGTTTAGAGACGTATCGTCAGCGCTTTTTCTGCAGCAGACTTAAAGATCCGGATCATATCAAGCGCAAACAATTGTACAGCCTTCGGCTGCTGCTCTGGAAAATAGGCGGGAAACTTTGCCAATTCTGCCAGTCATTCAAATGAAGGAACAATTTCATCATGCAACATTCACATTCACCCGCCGACACATTTCTTTATATTTGCCCGATGCACCCCGAAGTCCAACAAGACGGGCCGGGTGATTGTCCTAAATGCGGGATGCATCTCGTGCCAAAAGCCGAAGCAGATGCGGCGGCACACGCAGGCCATGACCATCGTCACGGGGCCGAAAATGTGCCCGCTGGTGATCTGGATACTGTTCCTGTCGGATTTGATGGCGCTGTCTACACATGTCCGATGCACCCGGACGTGCGCCAACCGCATGCGGGATCCTGCCCGATCTGCGGCATGGGACTGGAGTTGGAATCGGGGACAATGGATGATGGACCCAACCACGAGCTTATCGATTTCACACGCCGTTTCTGGTTTGGCGCAGTTCTGACAATTCCGTTGTTGATCCTGACGATGGGCCCATATCTGGGCCTGCCTGTGCGCGACATATTCGGCGAACGCGCGACGCTTTGGATCGAACTGGTCCTAGGCACGCCAGTCGTCCTGTATAGCGGCTGGCCGTTCCTTGTGCGCGGCTGGAATTCTTTCAAAACCATGAACCTCAACATGTTCTCGTTGATTGCGATGGGCGTCATGGCTGCGTGGATATTCAGCATCGTCGCTGTTCTTGTCCCCTCGATCTTCCCAAGTGGCTTTCGCGATGTAGACGGCAACGTCGGCGTCTATTTTGAGGCTGCAGCGGTGATTGTGACCTTGGTTCTACTGGGGCAAGTTATGGAACTGCGGGCGCGTGAAGGCACGGGCAAGGCGATCCGCGCGCTGCTTGATATGGCGGCCAAAACCGCACGTGTGATCCGCGCAGATGGCACTGAAGAAGAAATCCCGCTTGAGGATGTTTTGGTCGGTGACCACGTTCGTGTCCGCCCCGGTGACAAGGTTCCGGTGGATGGAACAGTGACCGAAGGGCGCTCGTCCATCGACGAAAGCATGATTACAGGCGAACCTGTGCCTGTCGAAAAGGTCGAAGGCGATACAGTCACGGGTGCGACGATCAACGGCACAGGTAGTCTGGTGATTGCGGCCACACGGGTCGGGTCTGATACGATGTTGTCCCAAATCGTCGAAATGGTATCGAGCGCGCAACGCAGCCGCGCACCGATCCAGAAATATGCAGACCAAGTCGCAGGGTTCTTCGTGCCGATTGTGATCTTGGTGGCGGTTCTTGCCTTTGGCGCTTGGGCGCTTTGGGGTCCGGCTCCTGCGCTGTCATACGCGCTCATTTCTGCGGTTGCGGTGCTGATTATCGCGTGTCCTTGTGCGCTTGGTCTGGCGACGCCGATGTCAATCATGACGGCCACTGGTCGCGGTGCGCAAGCGGGTGTTCTGATCAAAAACGCCGAAGCGTTGGAACGGTTCGAAAAGGTTGATACCTTGATCGTCGACAAAACCGGCACGCTAACAG
>NZ_JBAUHO010000157.1:0-3152 GCF_049680325.1 Planktotalea sp. | reverse complement strand
GTGGAATATAGGTTCTAACAAGGCTATTTTGTCTGACAAGGACGCCGCGGCGCCGCTGCTGAAGGACTTTGACAGCCCGTTTGTCTTTGAAGGAGCTGCCACATGAAACTTCTAATCACAGGTGGCGCGGGCTTTATCGGATCTGCGGTTGTGCGCGCGGCGATTGCGCAGGGGAAAGCGGTCGTCAATGTCGATAAACTGACCTATGCGGCCTGTCTCGACAACGTCAAATCCGTTGCCGATAATGAGAATTATGTTTTCTTTCACGCCGATATTTGTGAGCGCGCCGCTATGGAGCGTATCCTGAAAGAGACCCAGCCAGACGTCATTATGCACCTTGCAGCAGAGAGCCATGTGGACCGCTCCATCGACGGCCCCGGCGCGTTTATCGAAACCAACATCACCGGCACTTACACATTGTTAGAGGCAGCGCGCAGCTATTGGAGTGCGCAAGGCAAGCCAGAGGCGTTCCGCTTCCATCATATTTCGACCGATGAGGTCTACGGCTCGCTCGGCGCGACAGGCATGTTCACAGAGGACACGCCCTACGATCCACGCTCGCCGTATTCGGCGTCCAAAGCCGCCAGTGACCATCTGGTACGCGCATGGGGCGAAACCTATGGGCTGCCTGTGGTGCTGACTAATTGCTCCAACAATTACGGCCCTTATCATTTCCCTGAAAAGCTGGTGCCTGTGGTGATCCTCAATGCGCTCGCGGGCAAGGACATCCCTGTCTACGGCAAGGGCGAGAATATCCGCGACTGGCTCTATGTCGAGGATCACGCAGATGCGCTGCTGACGGTACTGGAACGCGGCGCACTGGGCCGCAGCTACAACATCGGCGGCGAGAACGAGGCGAAGAACATCGACCTCGTGCGGATGATTTGCGCCCATCTCGATCAGATGCGTCCCAAAGATACCCCCTACGCAGATCAAATCACTTTCGTCACCGATCGCCCCGGCCATGACATGCGCTACGCGATTGACCCCACGCGCATTCGCGATGAACTGGGCTGGCGTCCCTCGGTGACGCTCGAGGAAGGCTTGGAGCGGACAGTGCGCTGGTATCTAGACAATGAAGTATGGTGGCGCGCGTTACAGGTTCGTGAAGGGGTTGGAACGCGATTGGGCGCTGGATAACGTCAATTATAAAGCGGCGTGACAGTGTATGATATGTTAACTAGAAGAAGGACTACGAAGGTTTTTAAGGACAGTAATTTATGAGCGCTTCTCAAGAGCACTATGGGTCACATGATGAGATCGATTTGATCGAGTTGTTAGTTAAGCTTTGGCGTAAAAGGCTGTTTATAGCGCTAATTTCCTTCCTATGTGGGTGCATTGGCCTTGGGTATCTGCTGCTGACGCCTGGAAAATATTCTGGAGAGTTCGTTCTACGTGGCCCTGCGGGAGATAGGCTGGCTACATACGCTCCTTTGAATGATGGCATAAAAGAGCATTACGCTGAATTCTTGCAAAATACGGGCCGAAGTAGCGCTAGTGCCAATCTGTTTGAGATTTCGACAGATGGTCTTGTGACTGGTATGGTGCGCGAGCTTCAAGATTTAGAAGAGTTTGAAGCGGCAGTGAAGGAATATAATGCTACTTATAGGAATATGTCCGACGAGGAATTCTTCGAGGCAAGGGGCGCGCTTGTCTCAAATATCTCGATAATTCAGGCAACAGAACGTGACCCTGAAGTGCGTATAAGTTTTAATTGGCGTGATAAAAGCCAGCTCTTAGATATTCTTGTGAAGGCTCTATCAAGCGCTGAGGAAAATTTAAATAGTGGCCAGCTTAGACTGTTGACTGGTCTCGCTGATAACGTAGAGCGCAGAACTCTTAATGAACGCGAAAATTTGGCCCGCAATTTGGTTTCAGTGATGGAGGCGACCGATTTAGAGACAGCAGGCAGGCTTCTCTTTCTGAAGGAACAGGCTTCAATCGCGCGCGAACTCGATCTAGCAGAAAACAACCTGACAAAGGGATCTCAGGAAAACCTGTTTTCATTTAAAGTCTCAGAATACGGTTTCACGTCGCCCAACCGTCCTGAAACCTTATACCTAAGAGGGTATAAATCTTTGGAAAGGGAAATAGACTTGATTGAGTCCAGAGAGGGCGAAGAAAAATACCTGCTGGACCAAGCTTTTTTGAATGTTAAGCGCGACGCGATTGCGCTTGAAAATGATGAGTCTGCAATGCTGTTTCGAGAAGCGATCGAAACCTCTCCCTTTGCCTTGGGGTCTGAAATTTTCAATATTAAAAAAGAGGTAATCAGAGTTAAAAATACGCGGAATGCCCCTGTCATCCTGATATTTTCCTTGTTGTTTGGACTTCTTGTCAGCTGTGCCTTTGTATTGATAAGCGGGGCGCTTCAACGTCATAATTCGAGCGAGTCAGCCTAAATGAAAATTTGGTTTTATGTGATGTATCTTCTAGTAGATGTAGGACCGTAACATGGACGGACGTCTGGCAGTACTTTTCTTCGTGGTTGGTCTTTGGGACATGAAAACCGACGATTGCCAGACCGGTGCCTGTCTGGCCAGGACCCCCGCGCAAGAGGCGATTGCGCTGTCTTATGGCGACGTGATTTTTCAGGGCAATTCCATCGGGCGCGAGACCTATCTGCGCTATGACATGGGCACCTCTTTCGGACCCTTTCAGCCAGCCATCGGCCTCTCTGTGACAGACAGCAATGATGTCTGGGTCGGCGTCGGGGCCACGCATACAACCCGCTTTTGGGAACGTCCCTCCGGCACCGGCGGCTATGCGCAACTGCACTTCATGCCCGGTGTTTACGCCCAAGGCACAGGCCCCAATCTGGGCCATGATATCGAGTTCCGCTCGGGGGCGGAACTGGGCTGGCAGGCCAAGAACGGATTGCGCGTCGGCCTGTCCTACGATCACCGCTCCAACGGTGGTATTTCAAACGTCAATCCGGGCATGGAAACCCTGCAACTGCGCGTGAGCGTTCCGCTGAACTGATGCGTGTTCTGGTCTTTGGTAAAACCGGACAGGTAGCAACGGAGCTACAACGTTACGGCGACGTCACAGCGCTGGGGCGCACAGAGGCGGATCTGAGCGATCTCGCCACTTGCGCCGGCATCATCGCGAACACGGACGCAGATGTGGTCATTAACGCGGCGGCCTATACC
>NZ_JBAUHO010000156.1:0-1888 GCF_049680325.1 Planktotalea sp. | reverse complement strand
CTTCCAAATGGACGATCTTTGTCACCACGACGCGGACCGCAGGCAAACTCATACAGGTTCTTGGTTTCCAAATGGTTAAAAAACCTCCCCGAAGGGCTAAGATTTACCTTTGGTCCAAAAGAGATTTTAGCTCTCAGAGGGGGTTTTTAACCGACATTCCCCAAGTAGAATGCCTTCTCGTGCATGTTGGCGCTGTTTTGCGTCTCGATCAACCCTCTTTGGCATGCTGGTTCCTTGCCCAAGCATCCTGCGCGATCTGAGCGCGATTTCTGGTCTTGAAGGCCGGTTTGGCCCGGCGTTCGGTCTGGTCGACACCCATTTGGTCGGACCTGTGAAGCCGCGTTCGTTCGGTTTTGGCTGATAATACCGTCATGTTGAAGCCGGTGGCGCGCGGAGCCCGTGGATCGCCGTCAGTATGCGCCGGAAAAGGTCACCGCTGACGGCAACCTCAGCGAGTTGGAAGGTAATGGCGCGGGCGTGTCTAACAACTCGGGTACCAATCTTGATTAGACGGGTTTGCAGGCTGGTCAGCGACCAGTCAGCCATCTCCTCAGGCAGATCAGTGCCTTGCAGGAAGGCACCGAGATTGTAGGCCAGTGCGTGCAGCTGAAGGCGGACCTCGTTCTGCGCCTTGCCCTTGCAGGACAACCGCGTCCAGTTGATTGCGTGCTTGCCCTCCTTGATATGTTGTTCTGCGGTGCCGCGCTGATTGTAGAAGCGGATGATCCAATCCGGCTCCATGGGTAGGTTGGTCACAACAAAGCCGACGCGCGGGAACAACTCGCCGGGATGCCACTCGACCTTGGCGACAACACGGCGAGGCTTGTCCCATGACACCGCCTGATACTCAAAGTCGCCGTAGACGCGCTTCACGCCTTTTGGTGGGCGTCCGACTGGGCGCTTGAGCAGATGCGTAATCCTGCCCTGAAGGACACGATTGGCGCGAAGCCGGATGGCGTAGAAATAGCCCGCTGTTTCCAGAGTTTTGTATAGCTCCGGGATTGCGAAGGCGGAATCGGCCCGAAAGAACCGCATCAGGTGACCGTCTGCATATCGCGCGATGACCGGCTTCAGAACGGTCTGCCAATCACCCGCACTATGCACATTGCCGGGACGCAGGGCGCAACGTTCGAGGTGCCCGAATTGGTTGAACACGAACAGTGGATGATAACACATACAGCCAAAATGACCGTTCCAGGCGGTGCCCTCTTGCGCGCCGTGGGTTGGGCTGACGGAACTGTCCATGTCCAGCGTGATCCACTTCGGCGGCTTGCGCTCGTGAACCCGGTCAATCCATTGTCCTGACATATCAGCCAGTGCTGTGCGATTATCAGTCGTCGCCAGCACCTCGGTCTCGAACCGTCCCATCTGGCTTGCAGAAGCGGCCTTGGCATCCACAGCCCGCCCGCCAACCACCTGCCGCATCACCGGATCAAGCGCCAGACGATCCGCATCATTTACGTCCTCATATCCGGCCAGCCGCCCGAAGACTGACTGGCGCAACAGACCAACCAGCGAGTGCAGACGATTATGGCCAGTGCGCGTATCTCTCAACAATCCGCCAGCAATGTCGTGCAGGCCGAGGACTTCATCGAGTTCTCGGAACAACAGCAGACCGCCGTCAGAACTGATCTTGGAACCATGGAATTCCAGCCGCACCCGTCGGTCAAAACCAAGCCTGATATCACCCGTTTTGTCTGCACCCTCAGGGTGATCCATTACCTGCCGCCTTCAACCCAACTAACATGCTGAAATATAACACGTTATCGGATATCAGAAGCGCGAAATCGTCAAGTTACTTGGGAAATGCGGGTTTAAATGGTGCGCTGGCTCGGCGGTATCGTTCAACCCATTAACCCGGATTATTCATGACGCGTCGGTTTCGGCC
>NZ_JBAUHO010000155.1:0-9067 GCF_049680325.1 Planktotalea sp. | reverse complement strand
ATGCGTTAAACACGGGCATGATGATCGTCAGCTTTTGTTTGCTACGGGGCGTCGCACACTTTTCAAAAACCCGCGCATCCAGGATATTGCTGATCTGACGATGTTCCATCCCTAACGCCCGTTTGGCGCGTAAACGGTTCACAACTGTTGGCGAGGCAAGCGCACGTACCAAAGCAGGTGCCGCGCGCAGCATATCTTTCGCAAAGCTGATCCTGATGTGAATATGCGATTTGGCGCGCGTGATCCGGCGCACCTCAGGGCACATAATCTGAAGCGTTGATTTTCCTATCCTGAGCGATAGAAGCACCGGATAAGAGCCGCCAAACCAAGACAGATTGAAACCAGTTCGCCGCGCGGCCGCCAAACCCATCGCTGCATTCACGTCAGTGCGTAAAATGTCCGGCGTTTGCCAATTCTGGACACCGGCACCACCAATCGCGATCTTGTCTGCAATGCTCCACCCTTCCAACCGAAGGCTAGTGCGGCCATAGCAAATCCGCTCTACCTGCCCAAGTTTACGACCCTCGGCGTCGATAATTGGAAACCCCGGCGCGTAAACCACATAATGGTGTTCGCAATAGTGATCGAACAAACGAGATATTTTGGAAAGCACGTTACAAGCACCCAGTTCATAAGGTTTCATTCCTCATAGGGCCGATTCCTGAATTTTTGCCTAACTTGCGCCCTTCAAAATCCGCTAACGGTTCAGCAATCTGTCTTTAAAACGCCAGATCAGGAAGAGCCCTGCTACGCTTAAGAACAACGCCAGAAACAACACATAAGCGCCCGACACGTAGGCACCCTCATAGCCGAAATAGAGACCCTGCCGCAGCGCTCCGACAATGTGAACCACGGGGTTGAACCAAAGCCAGTCTCGAAAAGGCTGCGGTATCGATTCAAAGGTAAATACGACGCAGGACAACAGAAACATCGGTCTGTTCGCGATGCTCCAGACCCGTTGCCAAACAGGATATCGCGTCACGAGAAAGCAGTTGATTATGCCTACGCCAACACCCAGCGCGAAGGCCAGAACAAGCGCAAAGCCAATGGCTGCGAAATCCAGTTTCGCCTGCGTGCCAAAGAACACAAAGAGCCCACCCAACACCAAACCGAATACCAGCGTTTGGGTCAGCATGGTCAGCACCGCGCGCGCGATCACGGCATCAACCAAAGTCACCCTTGGATATCCAAGCAGAGGCAGCGAAAAGTTGATGGATTGCGAAACCTTACCACTAAGTTCCGAGTAGACTAAAAACGGCACCAAGCCAGAAGCATAAAAAAGCGCAAAACTTGTCCCCAATGGCGGCGCATGAAAGCCCAACGAGAAGATGAAAGTCAGCAAAGCAATGCCTGCAACAGGTTCGGCAATTGCCCACAAATAGCCACCTGGTGAGCGCCCGTAGCTTGTTGCCATTTCACGAAGGACGAGCGCGAGAATGGTCTGCATCGCCCTCGGCAATCGCAGAGGCCTGATAGATTGGGTTTTAAGCAAATGATCCGCCATTTAGCTGTGACTAGCAGCGATTGTTTACCGATTGTTTAAGACGATCTGCCAGAAGCGTTTCAGCAAAGAGGAACGGTCGTGACACTCGCTGAGAACATTTCAATTTTGAAGCCCGCTGGCAGGAACGCTCCTGCGTTTCGACCGCCTGTCAGGGTTGCGCGGATGCGCAAAAGACATGTCGCAGCGCTCGCTAGTTTTGTTCTGTTGGTTTGTCTGCCTATTGCTGTTTCTGCATGGTATTTGTGGATGCGCGCAACCGATCAGTTCGGCTCCACGCTCGCATTCAGTATCCGCAGTGAAGAGGCGAGCAGTGGGATTGAATTGCTCGGTGGTATCGCTGATCTTTCAGGTTCTGGCGCCAATGATAGCGACGTTCTTTATGACTATTTGCATAGCCAGCATTTGGTCCAAGATGTTCAGGTTGCCCTTGATATCGCGGGCATTTGGTCGGTGCCCCAGGGCGATCCCGTATTCGATTTTACAGACACAAAACTTGTCGAGGACTTGCACGCGCATTGGGATCGAATGGTCGACGTTTCGCTAGACAGCACGCGGGGCATTATTGAAGTGCACTCTAAAGCGTTCGATCCGTTTTCTGCACAACGGATCAACGAAGAAATCCTTCGCCTAAGCAATGAATTGGTAAATGATATCAACAATATCGCGCATGAGGACGCTGTGCGATATGCACTTGATGATCTCCAGCGAACCAAACGGCAGCTTGCCAGCGCGCGATCAAGCCTGACAGAATTCAGGGTGTTGAACGAGTTGGTTGATCCCGGCGTTGATGCCGGCGCGCAAACCTCCTTGCTTGCCTCGCTCGAAGCGCAGCTCACTGATACGTTGATCGAGATCGAGATGCTTTCAGCAAATACGCGGCGCTCTGACACAAGGCTTTCTCAAGCGAAACAACGCCAGAAAGTGTTGCAGGCAAGGATTGACCAAGAACGCACCAAGCGCGCAATCGGCGTGGGCGGTAACGGACGGCGCGGTTTGGCGCAGATTTTTGGCGAATATGAACGTCTGGTTGTCGAAGTAGAGTTTGCCGAACAAAGCTATCAGGCGGCGCGCGCGGGATTCGAAGCAGCGGTGTCAGAGGCGCGACGCAACACGCGGTATCTTGCGGCGCATGTTTTGCCGACCCGCGCAGATCAATCGCTTTTTCCACGGCGCGGGTTGCTTCTTTCCTTTGTCGCGCTCGCTGCCTTTCTGACATGGTCGCTGATTGCCCTGATTGGTTTCAGCTTTCTGGATCGTCGATAGCGCAATGATCCGCTTTGAGAATGTCAGCAAGACTTATGTCCTGAGCGGACAGCGAAAAACCGTGGCCCGAAATATATCGCTGACCATTCCGGATGGGGCCTGCGTCGGGCTCCTCGGGCGCAATGGGGCGGGTAAGTCAACGATGATGAAAATGATCGCCGGAACGCTTGCCCCAACAACGGGGCATATCCATCACAGTGGTAGCGTTTCCTGGCCTGTTGGTTTTGCCGGCTCTTTTCATCCCGAGTTAAGCGGTGCCCAAAACACACGTTTTATCGCGCGGATCTATGGGTGCGATACGGAAGAATTGATCGATTTCGTCAGTGATTTTGCAGAGCTTGGCGGCCATTTTCACCTGCCTTTCCGAACCTATTCCTCTGGCATGCGCTCAAGGCTCGCATTTGGAGTTTCGATGGGGGTACGGTTTGATACCTACCTAATTGACGAGGTGACTTCGGTAGGCGATGCCGTTTTTCAATCGCGCAGCCGCGATCTGCTACTTGAACGAACACGGCGCTCTGGCGCTATTGTTGTATCGCATGCTATGGGAATGATCCGTCAACTCTGCACGTCAGGTGCTGTTTTAGAAGACGGAACGCTGACCTATTTTAAAAACATCGAGGATGCTATCGCTGCCCATGAGGACAACCTCGCGCGCAAGAAGCAATGAATGTTTACCGAACATAAAGAGGAATCGCCTATCCCATAGCGCATGCTAGATTCTGCTTCGCGCCCCCCGCCCATCGTGTTCCTGCACATCCCGAAAACAGCGGGGCAAACAGTTCATAACGAATTGGCCCGCGCCGTCGGTGCACGCGATGTCAGCCCTATTCGCGTACACACTCAGGCCGCTTCGGCAGAGGATCAGTTTCCAGCTGGATACAGTCTTTATTCAGGGCATGTTGATTGGACTGCGCTGGATCAGATCCCGCGACCACGTTTTGTTTTTTCAATTTTGCGGGATCCACGCGAACGCATTGCATCCTTCTATTTCTACCTCTTGAAAGAAGCAAAGGCGCTTGACCGCGGCGCGCTCGCTGCGCCGCAAAACTCCGGAAAACGCATCATTCTGGAAAGCAGCGCGGACGACTATTTCTTTGGTGGTGATGCGGCCTGGCAAGCCTTCATTCAGGATCACTACGACAACTTCTATTGCCGCTATTTTGGCACCCGGCGCATTCGGGCGGGGCAGGGTTTTGGGGAAATGCCCGAACGGCGCAAATTACGCGGTGCACTGCGCAATATGTCGAAAATCGATTGGGTCTATTCGCTCGAAAACCTGACGGCGTTGGAGGATGATTTAAAGGCCCTATACAGTTTTGATCTCGACTTTACGGGTACGCATAGCAACGTTGGCGATCGTCCTGTTTCAGAACCGCGCTGGCCGCGGCTGCTGGCGCTTCTGGAAAGCGATGCGAGCAAACAACGCCTCCATGACTTTGTCACGCTTGATCTGTCCTTGATGGAGCGTTTGGAGCTCTGATACTCTTGGGTAATTAAACAAAGATTATGTCGTCAATCAAAGCGGCTGGATCGACCACATTAAGCAGGGTTAGCTGGTCCCCACCGAAATCAAAGACGGTGTTGCCCTCGATGACACTGGCAAAATCGAGGGCACGTGCAGCAGTGATTGCGCCGCCGCCAAGCAAATTTTGATCTAACGCGATGGTATCCCAAGTTCCGTCAAAGTCTTCGATCACATCGTTACCGGAATTAAAGACAAACGTATCCGAATGCTGACCGCCGCGAAGGATATCGTTGCCCTCTCCGCCGTAGAGAACGTCATTATGTGCGCCACCATTAAGGTAATCATTGCCTTGCCGTCCGCGCAGAACGTCGGCACCTTCGCGCCCAAACAATCGATTGGCGCCCGAGTCACCGTTCAATTGGTCATTGAAGCGGCTGCCAGCAAGGTCCTCGATACCGTCAAATTGATCTCCCGCAGCTTCGCCCGTATTGTTTGAAGGATTGTTGAGATCGACCCGAACTCCGCTCAAGGCTTCAGAGTATTGCGCACGATCGCGGTTCGCACCGCCTATCAAAACATCCTCGCCTGCGCCGCCAAACAACACGTCATCGCCAATCCCGCCATCCAATGTATCGTTGCCGCGACGTCCGAAAATGTAATCAACATTACGTCCGCCCTGAATAATGTTGTCGCTCAGATTTCCACGCAAGTTATCGAACCCTTGCGAGCCAATCAGATTTTCGATCGAGACATAGGAATCCCCCGCAGCAACATTCGTGTTGATATGCGAGAACATCAGGTCAACCCGCAGTGAACCGCGCGAGCCCTCATAACTAACCCAATCATTGCCAGTGCCGCCGTCAATGTAATCTGCGCCAACGCCGCCATTCAAAACGTCATCGCCGGCACCGCCGATCAAGACATCATCGCCAAGATTTCCACGAATGGTATCGTCCGAAAGACCGCCTTCAAGCGTGTCATTCCCTGCGCTCCCTTCATAGTTGCCGGGCTCGGTATCATCGAGCAGCGGGTCGGTGCCCCCCGTCATGTAACTCAGGTCTGTATGGGAGAGATTGAACAATTCATGCGCCGCAAGATCATCGCTATATAGCGTCGTATTGTTGATCGTGCGGATCACCAGAATTTCGTCGCCGTAGGTGATTTCCGCGCCATTATTGCGGATCGACCAGGTCAGCGCGCTGACATCATAGAGCCGACCCCAGCCAGACAGATCAATCCTGTCCATAGACGGGTCAAAGTCCAGAATGTCATCGCGTGTGCCATCTCGCGAAAGGATAAAAACATCGGCGCCATTGCCACCCGTCATAAGATCTAAGCCAGCGCCGTCGAGGATCATATCCGCACCATTGCCGCCAGTGATCGTATCATTGCCAGCGCCGCCAATCAGATAGTCCGCGTTAGAGCCGCCGCTCAACACTTCACCCGTGTCATTTGCATATTGCCCGAGCGCCTGCGCGCCCAGCTCGTAGCGTAGTTGCGTTACGCCTGCTTCGCTCTCCGAGGAAACGTAGATATCAATGCCGCTGCCACGCACGTGCGCCGTGATTGCGGTGACATTGGCAAGCGATGCGCCAAGCAGGTCTTCTTGAGCGTCCAGATGGTAAAGCCGCCCGTCAGGTAACAATTGAAACAGGCTGATCCCGTCGTCCGCACCGCCGGCAATAACAAAATGACGGTCCGCAAAACTGACCGTTTCCAGCGCCACAACGGATTGGATACGCGTGTGCAGACTGGCATTAATGTGATCTGTCGGCGTCAGCTGGCCTGTGCTTGAAATCTCCATCACCGTGAGTGACGATGTTCCGGCAGAGGCAAGAATAGCGAAACGCTGCGCGCCGCTTTCGACAATTTCCACTGCCGTCGGCGTGTCGACAGGAAGCCCGTCACCCATCCGAACAACATCAGAAATGGCTAAACCGCCATTGGCGTTGATCGTATAACTATAGATCGCATCCTGCTCGCCTGCCGCGAACAGCAAAACGTCCTGACCGCCGACCTGCGTGATCTGAAAACCCGTTAGATCAGCGCCCTGCGCTTCAAATGGCGAACTCACCTGTCCAAGCAAGGACAGGCCACCAGACGCGTTAATCTGATAGATACCAAGATCGGAACTGCCCCAGTAACTCGCATAAACGACATCGCGTGTATCAGCGGAATGAAAGATCAGTGAGCTGATACCCAGCCCGTCGGTGCCAGCCATATCAATGAGCGTATCCAGACTGCTGCCGATACCGATTTGAATGGCTTCCAGACCGTCCGCGTGACGCCCAAGGTTCACCAGAAAGTCCTGTCCACCGAAGGTGATCTGTTCCAGATGCGCAGGGCCGTCCACAGACAAAAGCGGCGCCAGCGTCAGGCTATCAACATAGCTGAGCGCGCCGCTGTTTGGGTTAACAAGATAACTGACAACACCGCCTGTAGACCCGTTCGTTCCGTAGAGCACGGTTCCATTTGCTGTCGTCACCAAATCCATGTCGCGCAGGTTCATGCTATGCGTGACTGGTCCTAGATTCCATGTATGCTGAACCGAAAGTTCCATCGTTTCGCCCCCAAGCGTTGCATTCACTCAGACTGATGTAACTGCGGGGCAGCAACTTGGGCGCTACGCGGCACAAATGAGGCGCTTCTTTAGTATTTGAAAAGGTTTTTCTGAGATTTCTAGCAGATGAACCCGACGCTCCCAATGGTCAGTATAGTGCTCGCAACGCGCGACGGTGCGATGTTTCTGGCGGAACAATTGCGCTCGATCAGTGGTCAAACCTACCCTCATTGGGACATCATCCTTAGCGATGACGGATCGCGGGATGACACGGTAAGCATCGCCCGCGATTGCATTCCAACCGTGCAGCTTCGCATCTTTGATGGTCCGCAGCGCGGGCTTGCTCAGAACTTCTGGCACGGCTTGATGCAGGTTCCCGCAGGACATTTCGTTGCATTCTGCGATCAAGATGATGTTTGGCGGCCTGACAAATTGGAACGCGCCTTGGCTTTTTTGAGGGGCGCTCGCGGGCCTTCGATCTATTCCGCTGGTCGTTTTATCACGGACGCAAAGCTAAACGTGAAAAGGGTGCAGCCCCGTTCATCCGCCTTGGGCCTGCCCGGTACACTTTTTCGCAATCGTATCGCCGGTCATACCTGTGTGCTTTCGCCAGATGCCGTTCACCTGTTGCAGCGCTTTGCACCAAGCGATGCAGTTCCGTTTCACGATTGGTGGGCCGCAATTGTGCTGCGAGCGCATGGCGCTACGTTCATCCATGATCCGGCGCCTGTTCTTTACTACCGCCAACACAACAAAAATGTCATCGGGGCGGACGGCGGGCGGATGCGTTGCGTTCTTTCGGGGCAATACGTCGCTTGGGTCAGGGCCAACCAACTCGCGCTTTTACAATTCCAAGACCAGCTTCCTCTTACTGCGAAGGTTGCGCTTCGTATTTGCCTCCCCCTGCAAGCTAGACTAAGTCGTAGATCCAAGTAACGCAGGGTAGGATCATGCTCGGTAACCTCACCAATAAGCGCGGCGGTGCAGCCAGCTCTATCAATCTGCGTCCCTTGCAGATCGAAATGACGCCAAAACGCCCCTTTTATGCTGTAGGTGACGTCCACGGATGTTTGGACCAGATGCAGGCTGCGCTGTCCAAGATCGATGATGATATCGAAGCGTTGGAGATTGACGATCCGATGCTTGTCTTTTTGGGCGATTATGTTGATCGCGGCCCAAAGTCAGCGCAGGTGCTGGACGAACTCTTTCACCTTAGCCTCGAAAATCCTGATGATCTGATCTGCCTGATGGGCAACCACGAACGCATGATGCTGGATTTTCTCGACACGCCGCTTAAGGCTGGTCCACGTTGGCTGCGCTTCGGAGGTATGGAAACGCTGGAAAGCTATAGCATCGAAGGCGTTACCCATGACGCGGGTCCAGAGCAGCTTTATGAAGCTTGCGAAGAACTGTGGGACGCCCTGCCCGAAGGATTGGAGCCCTGGCTGCGGAACCTGCCGCTTCGCTGGTCTTCAGGAAACCTGCATTGTGTGCACGCAGCGTTTGATCCTGCATTGCCAATCAGACAACAGTCGCAGGATGTCATGCTTTGGGGCTGTGACAGTTTTTTGAAAACGGCGCGCAACGATGGCAACTGGGTGATTCACGGTCACACAGTCGTCGACAAAGCAATCTGGGAGCATAGCCGCATCTCGCTTGATACGGGTTGCTATTTTACGGGCGAATTGACAGCTGCTGCCTTTACCAGCAACACCTGCCGTATTCTTTAGGACGTTTTGGCGTCTTCAGTATCTTCACCTGTGGTTTCAACGAGCTCGGCATCGACCACATCCTCAACTTCGTCCAAATCGGCTTCTTCGACATCATCAACCGAATGATCCTCAAGCGCCCCGACGATCAAAGGCAACATGGCCACACCTGTTGGCGTCGCAATGTCGGACTGGGGCGGAGATTTCCAGCTAAGCGTATCGAAGCTCGCGCAATTTTTGCACACGGG
The DNA here is from genome assembly GCF_049680325.1 of Planktotalea sp. Lineage (GTDB taxonomy): Bacteria > Pseudomonadota > Alphaproteobacteria > Rhodobacterales > Rhodobacteraceae > Planktotalea. The sequence continues at coordinate 315 of NZ_JBAUHO010000155.1, read as the reverse complement.
AACCCATTCAGAATGAATGTTGTTACACGCATCGCACACCCACTGTGGACCGCGCGGCGCACTAAGGGCACGGGCCAGCCAGCCCTTTACGACAGCGTCCGAGCTACCTTCACCACGCTCAATCGCCGCCATGATAGTCAAAGCGCGTGCGTCGGGCGCATTGTCGACCAGATCGCCCAGCGCGCGGCGCGCCGATGGAAAGTCCTCAGCCGCAATGAACAATTCCGCGTTTAGCATCTTGGTTTCGACATGATCCGCGTTGGATTTCGTCAGCTTCGCAAACCGCTTGATGTGTTGCTCAGGCGTCTCATCAGG
>NZ_JBAUHO010000154.1:0-10042 GCF_049680325.1 Planktotalea sp. | reverse complement strand
TGTCACCCTTGCCCTGATTGGACTTGCGCGCATCCCACATGACCTTTCGGCCAACAACCTGAGACAGGCTGAGACGCGTGCGTAACTCATCTAGGAAACCAGGGGGTAGACTCATTGCGGCAGTATCCGCCTTGCCATCGCGAGAGTCCAGTTAGCCTTTGAAGGCTTTGCACTGCTCGGCAAAAGAGGTCTGAACGTCGCCCTTCAGATCATCATCGCTCAAACCATACACAAAGCTGCTTAGATAGGGGATCATCTGCAAATGATTGGTCTGGCTGTCGTCATATTGCTCTGCAACTGCAAGCATCGCGTCTGTTTCATCACTGCCTTTGATACGTAAATCCGCGATTTGCTGGCTCGTACTGGCAAGCTCGTCGCAGAACTTGTCCTTTTTCGACTGCGCAGCGGCTGGCATCGCGAAAGACGCAGCGAGAATGGCAATAAAAGTCAAACGGATCATACGACAGCTCCCTGGTACTCTTTGCGCTTTCACATAGGGCATGAACGCTCAAAAGTCACCCGCGCGCGTCAAAAAGGTCCATCGCGCGGGTAATTTCATGCACCATTGTTCCAGCCATGGATCGGAACGATAGCATCCTGAAAGACGCATTGCCTGTGCGCGTGATATGAAGCGGCAAATGCCCCAACTGAGTGCGCGCGCAATGCCCGCGCTTGAACACGCTTTGGCGCAGATCGAGCGGTACAAGCCGCGCCAAGACATCAACACTGGCGTCGCCTTTCAGCTCAAGCGCGCACCAAGCATCGCTTTGATCCGTCACCGCAGCTAGTTTTGACAGGGTGTCAGGAACATCCAGTCCAAGGGCCAGAAACTGGCCTTGGCTGAACCAGACAATTTCCTGCCCCGCTTTCCCGTTCGATCGCCCGACATCAGGCAGGCTGACCCCCAGCGCTTTTTCTACAGCGCTTTCTTGCCCCTTGAACGGTGCAATGGATGTTGCGCGGCCCAGCGCGAGCTCATTCAGCTCTGCCGCGCCTGTGGCATAAGGCAAAAGCCCCTCTGCCGGAGAAATTTCTAATAGATCAGCCACGGGTTTTGCCCCCTTCTGGATCATGCACGACGGGATCATGGATTTCGCACAGGGTTTCAATGCCGCGCATATGATCGACGAGCTTTACAGTTTGCCCATGGCGCGCGCGTCCGTTCTTGAGGAATCCAATTCCAAGGAAGGTGCCCATCGTCGGCGAAAACCCGACAGAGGTTACATAGCCTTCGGAATTGATCCGCGTGACTTCGGCCTCTGGCGCAAACAAATGCGCCCCTGCAGTAAGCTGTTTGACCGCCCCTATAGGCTTGAGACCGACAAGCTGCTGGCGATCTTCGCCAAGCAAACCGGGCCGCCCGGCCATGGTTTGGCCGATACAGTCCTTCTTGCTCGAAACCATCCGCTCCATTCCGATATCAAAGGCAGTCACCCGCCCGTGAATTTCCGCATGGGTGATAAAGCCCTTTTCGATCCGAAGCACGTTTAGCGCTTCCATCCCGTAAGGCCCACCGCCCAGCGCCTTGGCTTGCTCGCACAGGCGCTCGAACAGCGACGCGCCATACCGCGCAGGCACCGCGATTTCATAGGCATGTTCGCCCGAGAATGAAATTCGGAACAATCGCGCATCGACATTGCAGACCTTTACATCGCCGCAAGCCATGAAAGGAAAGGTTTCGTTGTCGATAGCTTTGTCGAGCAAAGCGTTCAGGACGTCGCGCGACTTTGGCCCCGCAACTGCAAACTGCGCCCATTGCTCTGTCACCGAAATCATCGACACATCAAGCTCGGGCCGCAAACATTGATGCACATATTCCAAGTGGCGCATCACCTGGCCCGCGGCTGCGGTCGTGGTCGTCATCACATAATGCGTATCCGACAAACGTGCGGTGGTGCCGTCATCCATCACATGCCCGTCTTCGCGCAACATCAAGCCGTAGCGCACGCGCCCCGGCTTCAACGTGCTGAAAGTATTGGTGTAGACGAAATCGAGAAAAGCCCCTGCGTCTGGTCCCTGAATGTCGATCTTGCCCAACGTGCTCACATCACAGACGCCAACACTGCTACGCACCATATTCACTTCGCGATCACAGGACTGACGCCAAGTGGTTTCGCCGTCGGTCGGGAAATAACTCGGACGATACCAGAGCCCCGCCTCGATCATCGGCGCGCCGCGCGCAACCGTGCCGTTGTGCGACGTGGTAAGCCTTTCAGGCGCGAACCCCTTGCCCTGCGCCCCCGCGCCAATGGCCGCAATCGGCACAGGCGTGTAAGGCGGGCGGAACGTCGTTGTGCCCGTTTCGGGAATACCGCGCCCGGTGACATCGGCCAGAATAGCCAATGCGTTCACGTTAGAGTTCTTACCCTGATCGGTTGCCATGCCTTGCGTGGTATAGCGCTTCATATGCTCGACCGAACGGAAGTTCTCTTTCGCCGCCTGTTTGACATCCTTCACAGTCACATCGTTCTGGAAATCGAGCCATGCGCGCCCGGTGCCGCCAACCGCCCATAGCGGTGACATACGCACAGGCGCATCCTCGGCCTCTGGCAAATCTGCAGGCTTGCCCTTCTTGCCCAGCGCCTCAAGGCTCTGCATTGCGGCGGCTTGCCCCTCTAACAAGGCTGCGTGCGTTGAAAAGCTGCCCTGACAGGCCCCCGCTGTCAGCATTCCGGGAATAGCCCCGTCACGCGGCACAAAGCTGGCAATGTCTTCGCGCCATTCAGGGCGCCCGTTCATGTGACACGTCAGATGAACCGACGGGTTCCACCCCCCTGACATAGCAAGGCATTCGGTAGCGATCTTCTCTGTGCCGCTTTGGGTGCGAATGGTCACAGATTCCAGCCCCTTGCGCCCGCTTGATCCGCAAACCTCTGCGCCCGTAAATATCGGAAAATCTCCGCTGACCTTCGCGTCATGGCGGCTATCCACCAATGCGGCCACATGCACACCCGCAGCACGCAAATCATGGGCTGTGCGATGGGCATCATCGTTATTGCCAAAGACCACAACATTACGCCCTGGTGCCACGCCCCAACGGTTCAGATAGGCGCGCACAGCGCCCGCCGTCATAATCCCGGGGCGATCGTTGTTCTGAAAGGCAACAGGACGCTCCAACGCGCCCGCCGCCAGAATGCTGCGTTTGGCAACGATACGCCAGAAACACGCGCGCGGCGCACCTGTGTCACTCACACGTTCCAACGCGCCAAAGGTGCCTTGGTCATAGGCGCCTGTTACTGTCGTGCGGCGCATGATGCGCACGTTGTCCATTGAACTCAGCTCTGCGATCATCGTGGCGGCCCAGGCATGCCCCGCTTCACCACCAACGCTATGGGTTTCGGCCAACAGGCGTCCTCCCGCTTGGCTATCCTCATCCGCAAGAATGACATCAGCTCCGGCGCGCCCGGCTTCAAGCGCGGCCATAAGACCAGCAGGCCCTGCGCCAATGACCAACAGATCACAAAAAGCAAAGGCGCGTTCGTATTGCGCGCTATTGGCAGTGCCGCTCAAACCACCCAAACCCGCAGCGCGTCGGATCGCTGGCTCGTATATCTTCTCCCAAAAGGCACGCGGCCACATAAACGTCTTGTAATAAAAGCCCGCGCTAAAGAACGGCGCGGCCAGATCATTTATGCCCAGCGCGTCAAAGCCAAGCGAAGGCCAGGCGTTTTGCGAACGCACCTCCAACCCTTCAAAAATCGCTTGTGTGGTTGCACGCACATTTGGCTCTGCATCCGCGCCGCGCTTGATCGTGACCAATGCGTTCGGCTCCTCGCTCCCGGCAGTGAGAACCCCGCGCGGGCGGTGATACTTGAACGAACGCCCCATGAGACGCACATCATGCGCCAGCAAGGCCGAAGCGACCGTATCGCCCGCAAACCCCTGAAAGCGCGTGCCATCAAAGGTAAAGCTTACAGGGCGCGTGCGGTCAATCAGACCCTTGTTCTCAACTCTCATGCGCTGGCCCTTTTCACATCTTTGGCCAGAACTGTTTCCAGCACCTCATGACTGACTGTATGACGCGTCACCACAATCCAGGCCGCACAGCCTGCTTCGTGCTGCCACAGATCGCGGGTTACGCCGGCAGGGTTATCACGATTATGAACGTAATCATCCCAAGCCTGCTCTCCCGCGTCAGGATCAGGACGCTGCAAGGCCACCGCATCCCCTACATAATAGAACTCGCGGCGATCCCTCTCGCCGCACACAGGACATGTCAGACGCATAGCATCTCCCCCCGAGCGCGCGCGCCCTTCATTTTGCCAAATAAACTCTCGCCGAAGGCTCCCATACGTTCAAAGCCCCCTAGTGTAGATTGTGTTGAGAGCCGGTGCCCTCTTCATCAATCAAGCCAGTCCCTGTGCGGAATCGATCAAGGCGGAAACCCGTCGCTTCACTGTGATGATTGCCTGTCGCAATCAAATGCGAAAACACCGAGCCGGATCCGGGCACGGCCTTAAAGCCGCCGTAGCACCAGCCAGCATTGATGAAGAGGCCCTCCACAGGGCTTTTATCAATGATCGGACTCCCGTCAGGCGTCATATCCATGATCCCCCCCCATGACCGCAGCACCTTGGCCTCGCCAATCATCGGCATCAACGTCATGCCCGCTTCCATCACATGTTCTTTCATCGGCAGATTGCCGCGCTGCGCATAAGAGGCATAAAAATCCAGATCACCGCCAAAGACGAGACCGCCCTTGTCTGACTGGCTAATGTAGAAATGTCCCATGCCAAAGCTGATGACATGGTCAATCACGGGCTTTAACCCTTCGGTCACAAACGCCTGTAAAACATGGCTCTCGATCGGAAGCCGAAGACCAGCCATTGCGGCGACCTGCCCGGAGCGTCCCGCAACCGTCATGCCGATCTTCTTTGTCTTGATCGCCCCGCGCGATGTCTGCACGCCCGTCACTGCACCATTCTCGATGTCGATACCCGTCACTTCACAGTTCTGGATGATATCAACGCCGCGCATATCAGCGCCGCGGGCAAATCCCCAAGCTACAGCATCATGGCGCGCGGTACCGCCGCGCGGATGGAGCAACCCTCCGTAGACGGGAAAGCGCACATTGTCGAAATCAAGGTATGGCAGATGTTTGCGCACCCCCTCACGATCCAGCAAGATCGCATCATCGCCCTGATTGACCATCGAATTCCCGCGCCGCACAAAGGCATCGCGCTGCCCGTCAGAGTGAAACAGGTTAATCAATCCGCGCTGGGAATGCATGACGTTGTAATTCAGGTCTTCTTCCAACCCTTCCCAGAGCTTGAGAGAATGGCTGTAAAACTCTGAGTTGCCGTTCAGGAAATAGTTGGCGCGCACAATCGTGGTGTTACGCCCTACGTTGCCGCCGCCAATATAGCCCTTCTCCAGAACTGCGATATTCGTCAGCCCGTGGTTCTTTGCCAGATAATAGGCTGTAGATAGCCCATGGCCACCACCACCGATGATAATCGCATCATATTCAGGCTTAGGTGCAGGATCACGCCAATGCGCGCCCCAGCCCTTGTTGCCTGTTAGCCCTTCTTTGAGAATGCGTAGTCCAGAAAACCGCATTAACCCGCTCCCCCCCCATTTCAGGTACAGACCTAAGCGGGTTTGCGGAGGACGCGCAACGCCTCATCGACATTGCGCGTCGTTTTTTTTCTTTCTGCTGAAATCTTGCGCAAGATTTTTCCTAGAGACCCTTCGCACGATAGCTTGCTGCTACTTTCTGGATCGACACCAGATATGCGGCCGTGCGCAGGTCTTCCACGTCATCGCGTTCATGCCAGACATCGCGCATGGATTGATAGGCAATGCGCATCGTATCATCGAGGCCAGAGCGCACCAGCTCCAACTCATCCGCGCCGCGCAGATATTTTTCCTTGAACCCCGGGGAAAGCTGCCAACCCAACCCTTTGTCAGAACTCAGACGTTCCAGTTCGTCGACAACGAGCTGGTGACGCCCTTCTTCCTGACGGCGCTGCATGCGGCCAAAACGAATGTGCGACAGATTTTTCACCCACTCAAAGTAGCTAACAGTCACACCGCCCGCGTTGGCATACATATCAGGAATGATAACAACGCCCTTCTTACGCAGAATGTCATCTGCGCCCGCCGTAACCGGACCATTTGCCGCCTCGATAATCAGCGGTGCCTTGATCCGCGCGGCGTTGGACAGGTTTATCACCCCTTCTAGCGCCGCAGGGATCAGAATATCGCACTCGGTTTCAAGAACCGCTGCTCCGTCCTCATGGCACAGGGCATCAGGATAGCCGCTAATGCCGCCATGCTTGGTGATCCAAGAGCGCACAGCCTCTACATCAAGGCCATTCTCGTCGTGCAGCGCGCCATCGTGCTCGATAATGCCCGTGATCTTCGCACCATCTTCTTCGCTTAGGAACTTGGCCGCGTGATATCCCACGTTACCGAGGCCCTGAACGATAATGCGCTTGCCTTCCAATGTGCCGCTCAGGTTCGCTTTCTCGAGGCCACGCGCGTCACGGAAGAACTCGCGTAGCGCATATTGAATGCCCCGCCCCGTCGCCTCGACGCGCCCGGCGATACCGCCTGCGTTCAGCGGCTTGCCCGTCACGCAAGCCCGTGAATTGATATCGGTGGTGTTCATCCGCGCGTATTGATCGGCGATCCATGCCATTTCGCGCTCGCCCGTGCCCATGTCGGGCGCAGGAACGTTCTGCGCGGGGTCAATCAGATCGCGCTTAATCAGCTCATATGCAAAACGACGGGTGATAAGCTCCAGTTCGTGTTCTTCATATAGGCGCGGATCAATCCGCAACCCGCCTTTGGAGCCACCGAAGGGCGCTTCAACCAGCGCGCATTTATAAGTCATCAACGCGGCCAGCGCCTCAACTTCATCCTGGTTAACGCCCATTGCAAAACGAATACCGCCTTTCACAGGCTCCATATGTTCAGAATGTACCGAGCGATATCCCGTAAAGGTTTCCAGCTTGCCACGCAGGCGCACACCGAAACGCACTGTATAGGTTGCGTTGCAAACGCGGATCTTTTCCTCAAGCCCCGGTGGAAGGTCAATCAGCGCGACCGCGCGGCTGAACATCATATCCACGCTTTCACGGAAACTAGGCTCTTTATTGGATGTCATTTCATTCTCCCAGGTTGGCGTGCATCTCTTTCGGACGCACTGTTAACGCGAGCCTATGACAAAAAAGTTAACGGATGCGACTAAATTTGGACAAAGCGCAGTTAAAAAAACTTCGATTCCTTTCAAATGAGGCCGATCTGACCTCGTAAAGACGCCCATCACCAACGAAACGGAAACAATCAAAATCCTGTGAATAGATTGTTCATTCTTTCGTGAAAAGGGGCACGTTATCTCCTGTTTTGCGCCGCATTTTCGCCACAAGATTCAAGCAAATTCGATCTCGGATGTTTACGCACAGAATGTGCTTTGCGTTGGGCGATTAGAGAAAGGACCGATCAAATGCGGTATAAACTTCACCTTACCGGCCAAGGGCCGACTAAGGGTAACGCTGAAAGGCGCTCGCCCTTCTGTGCGTTCAAAGAAGAAGAGGATGGCAGCCTCGTCATTTTCGCCGTCTTTATGGTGCTTATGATTTTGACGATGGGCGGTATCGGGGTTGACCTGATGCGCTCAGAACGAGATCGCACCGTTCTGCAGCATACTTTGGACCGTGCGGTCCTTGCAGCGGCTGACCTGGATCAGGAACAAGCGCCGGCAACAGTGGTCAATGATTATTTTGAAACTGCTGGGTTGGATAGCTTCCTGTCTAACGTCTCTGTCGATCAGGGCCTCAACTACAAAACGATTGGTGCAGAAGCGCAATCCATCACAACGACTGCTTTCATGAAGCTGGCTGGCGTGAATACACTGAACGCGGTCGCGGCTGGTGTCGCGGAAGAGCGTATCGCCAACGTCGAAATCTCGATGGTTCTGGATATTTCCGGCTCTATGGGCACGGGCAGCAAGATGTCGCAACTGCGAACAGCTGCAACGTCCTTTGTGAACACGGTTCTCAGCCCGGCCAATCAGGACTTGGTTTCTGTGTCGCTTATCCCCTACTCACAGCATGTGAACGCGGGACCGCTTATCTATAACGAGCTGAACACAAACCACCGCCATGACTATTCCCACTGTATCGAAATGGCAGATTCTGCTTATGACGAAACAGAGCTGGACCTGAGCACAACATACGATCAGATGCAGCACTTCCAGTGGAACTACTCTGGCCAGAACACGCTGACTGACACAATCTGCCCGCGGTATTCTTACGAGACCATCACACCATTCAGCCAGAATGCCGCCGCTTTGAACGCACAAATCGCGCAACTTCAGCCACGTGCAGGTACCCAGATCTTTATGGGTATGAAATGGGCTGCAGCGATGCTGGATCCAGCGTTCAACCCTGTCGTGGATGCACTGGCACTTAGCAATAACGTCGATGACGCGTTTGACGACCGTCCTGCTGCATTCAACGATCCTGAGACGCTTAAAACAGTAGTTCTCATGACCGATGGTGAAAACAGCTCGGCAGCACGCATTTCGTCCTGGGCCTATGACTCGACGTCAGATTACTACCACTGGAGCCGCTACAACCTGTGGTACTATCTTGCTCGCTATGTCGGATGGAACCAGCGCAGCAGCTACTACTACGAAAAGTACTCTGCAACCCAAGGTGATGCTCTGCTCGAAAACATCTGTGATGCAGCCAAAGACGAAGGAATTGTCATTTGGTCCATCGGATTTGAAGTCAACGATCACGGCGCGGACGTCATGGAAAACTGCGCCTCTTCACCCAGCCACTTCTTCCGGGTTGAAGGCATCGAAATTTCCGAAGCATTTGACGCGATTGCGCGCCAGATTAACCAGCTGAGGCTCACACAATGAAACAGCTACTCAACAGACTTCTGCGCTTTCGCAATGCAGAGCGTGGCAACGTCACTATCGAATTCGCCTTGGTGTTTCCCGTATTCATCTTGATCCTGACCTCCAGCATCGAAATGGGCGTCATCACTATTCGCCAGACATTGCTTGAGCGAGGGTTGGACATTGCAATGCGTGAAGTGCGTATCGGAACGGGAGCACAGTATTCCCATGACGAAATTCGCGACATGATTTGTAATGGCGCTGTCATCTTTGATGATTGCCAGGCCAACCTGCGCCTGGAGATGATCCCGAACGATCCACGTTCCTACACCCTCCTGCCCGACGCAGTTGACTGTGCACAGCAAGCATCAGGTGCATTGGATGTGATTAATCCGGTTCGTCATTTCGAAATGGGTTCGTCCAACGAATTGGTCATGGTCCGCGCCTGCATGCTCTACGACCCGGTATTCCCGACGTCCGAGTTGGCGTTGGAACGCACCAAGGACCACAATGGCAAAAGCGCGCTTGTCGCTGTTTCGGCCTTCACACAGGAACCGAGGTAATCGATATGAAAACGTTCATCCTGTCAAAACTTCGCAGCTTTGCGAAAGACTCCAAGGGAAGCGCCGCAGTTGAAGCCGCGATCATCTTTCCTGCCATCTTCTGGGCTTATGCCGCGACCTTCACCTACTATGAAGCTTACCGCGCGCAAACCGTTGCAGAAAAAGCGGCCTATACGATCAGCGATATGATTAGCCGTGAAACGCTGCCGATCACGCCCACCTATATGACGAATGCTCGTAACATCTATAAGGATCTGTCGGGTCTAAGCCCGGGGGAAACTGCGCTGCGCGTTACATTGCTGCGCTGGGATGGTGACCAGAACAAGTTCAAGGTGGATTGGTCACAGCGCCGCGGCGATATTCCTCGCCTTCGGACACGCGATGTAGGTGACTACGACGAACTTCTACCGACTTTGATCGCAAACGAGCGGATCATTCTGGTGGAAACAGCGTCTGACTACGATCCTGCCTTCAGCGTTGGCATTTCCCCACGCATCATCGAGACCTTCGTCTTTACCCGCCCGCGTTTCGCGCCTCAGATTGTCTGGGACAGCAACGGGTAACGCCTTTGGCATTAAAGAACAAACGCCGCGTCGAGCATGTCTCAACGCGGCGTTTTTTATTG
>NZ_JBAUHO010000153.1:0-2127 GCF_049680325.1 Planktotalea sp. | reverse complement strand
GCCAAGCGCTTCGCACAGGTCGCTGATTTCGGCGTTGGTCCCCAGTTTGGAGGAGGCTGCCCCCAGAACGTTCAGGATCATGCCTTTGAGGGGCAACAGCGCCTGAGTGTTGCGGTTGCGTGCCCCTTTGCCCGAGCCGCCCGCGCTGTCCCCTTCGACGATGAACAACTCAGTGCCTTCGCGGGTCTTGGACGTGCAATCGGTAAGCTTGCCGGGCAGGCGCAGCTTCTTGGTGGCCGTCTTGCGTGCGGTTTCCTTTTCCTGCCTGCGGCGCAGGCGTTCCTCGGCCCGCAGCACCAGAAAATCAAGGATCGCACCGGCGGATTTCGTATCCGCCGCCAGCCAGTTGTCAAAGTGATCGCGCACCGCGCCTTCGACGAATTTCTGCGCCTCAACGGTGGCAAGGCGGTCCTTGGTTTGACCCACGAATTCAGGTTCGCGGATAAAGCAGGACACCAGCGCGCAGCCGCCTGTTATCAGATCGTCACGGGTGATCTGCGCGGCCTTCTTGTTGTTCGACAACTCGCCATACGCGCGGATGCCTTTGAGAATCGCAGCCCAAAAACCCGCCTCATGCGTGCCGCCCTCAGGGGTCGGGACGGTGTTACAGTAGGACTGGATGAAACCATCGCGCGAAGGGGTCCAGTTGATCGCCCATTCCACCTTGCCCGGCGCGTTGAATTTTTCGCGGAAATCCACGACCCCCGCAAAGGGTTTTTCGGCGTAAGTAGAGGCTTTTCCAAGGCTTTCTGTGAGGTAGTCCGACAGGCCACCGGGGAAGTGGAAGGTGGCTGTGGTTGGCGTTTCACCGTCGTCGATTTCGGATTTCCAGCGGATTTCGACGCCGGAAAAGAGGTAGGCCTTGGAGCGGATCGATTTGAACAGACGCGCAGGTTTGAAGCGGTGCGAGCCGAAGATCTGCTCGTCCGCGTGAAAGGTCACTGTGGTGCCGCGCCGGTTCGGGGCTGCGCCGATTTTTTCAACGGGGCCAAGCGGGATGCCGCGCGAGAAACGTTGCTCGAACAGCTCCTTGTTGCGCGCGACTTGCACGACCATGGAATCGCTCAAAGCGTTGACCACAGAGGCCCCGACGCCGTGCAGGCCGCCCGATGTCTCGTAAGCATCGCCCGAAAACTTGCCACCCGCGTGGAGCGTACAGAGGATCACCTCAAGCGCCGATTTGTCAGGGAACTTCGGATGCGGATCAATCGGAATGCCGCGCCCGTTGTCGCGGATCACCATGGAATAATCGCTCAGTAATTCCACCTCGATACGGCTCGCATGGCCCGCCACCGCTTCGTCCATCGAGTTGTCCAGCACCTCGGCCACAAGGTGATGCAACGCGCGTTCATCTGTGCCGCCGATATACATGCCCGGCCGTTTGCGAACGGGCTCTAACCCTTCGAGAACCTCAATAGAGGAAGCATCGTAGTCGGTCGGCTCTTGGCCTGACAGAAGGTCGGTCATAATGCGGCTGCTCTTCTTCTTGTGCGAGTGTTGGGAGACATTATGGCAGAGCGCGCGCGAAGGGGGAAGGGATCGCTTGATAAAGAAGGGTGCCTTCGTCAAGCTGCTTGAGAAATATCAAGGGAGAGCGTGATGAGCTGGATCAAAACGGTGAGCTATGACGATGCGGCTGGCAAGCTGCGCAAGCTTTATGATCGGGTGAAGGGGCCGGATAATAACGTCGATAACATCATGATGGCCCACTCCCTGCGCCCCCATTCGATGGAGGGGCATATGGCGATGTATAAATATTGCCTGCATCATACGGGGAACACGCTGCCCAAATGGTATTTGGAGTGCATCGGGGTCTATGTGTCGTCCTTGAACGCCTGTTCCTATTGTGTGGAGCATCACTATCAGGGCATGCGCCGTTTGGTGGATGATGAGGACCGCTCGGTTGCTTTGCGCGCGTCGATTGAGGCGGACCGCGTGGCCGATGCGCCGCTGGATGCGAGGCAGATTGCAGGGATGGGCTATGCGCGGAAGCTGACGCTTGCGCCTGCGCAGGTGGGGGCAGCGGATATTGCTGCGCTGCGGGCCGCTGGGTTTGACGATGGCGAGATATTGGAGATCAATCAGGTGACGTCGTATTTCTGCTATGCCAACCGCACGGTATTGGGG
>NZ_JBAUHO010000152.1:0-12032 GCF_049680325.1 Planktotalea sp. | reverse complement strand
GTTCAAGACTGTCACGCGATTCTTGAAGGCCAGATCACCGCCATAGGCTTCCAGCTCACCAATAATTGTGTGATAATCCTCGGCAACCGTTTCAGACGTGCCATCCACCAGATGCAGCAAGACCGCGCAGCGCTCAACGTGGCCCAGGAAACGCACGCCAAGACCAACGCCCTCATGTGCGCCTTCAATAAGGCCCGGAATATCCGCGACGACAAATTCGATGTTATCCACACCAACCACACCCAGATTCGGATGAAGCGTGGTAAACGGGTAATCCGCAATCTTCGGGCGCGCATTGGACGTTGCCGCAAGGAAGGTTGATTTGCCTGCATTCGGCAATCCAAGCAGACCCACATCCGCAATCAGTTTGAGACGTAGCCAAATCGTGCGCTCGACACCTTCTTGACCGGGGTTAGCGCGGCGTGGGGCCTGATTGGTCGCTGATTTGAAGTGCAGGTTACCAAAGCCACCGTTGCCGCCCTTGGCGATCAACACGCGTTGGCCCAGTTCCGTCATATCTGCAATGACGGTTTCCTGATCTTCATCAAGCACTTCGGTGCCCACGGGCACGCGTAATACGATGTCATCGCCGTCTTTACCCGTGCGGCCCTGCCCCATGCCGGGCTGTCCGCTCTTGGCGAAAAAATGCTGTTGATAACGAAAGTCGATCAACGTGTTCAGACCATCAACCGTCTCAACCCAGACGGATCCGCCGCCGCCACCGTCGCCGCCATTTGGCCCACCGTATTCGATAAATTTCTCACGGCGAAAGCTGACAGCACCGCCACCGCCGCCGCCTGAGCGGATATAGACTTTGGCCAGATCTAGGAATTTCATGTTAGTGCTTTCTGTTGCTTAAAGCGCGGTTTACGCGCTTAGCCGAGTTTGCGCAAATAGGTCCACGTGGGCACATTGACGCCGCGGGCCACGCTAAAGGATTCGGCATCACCAATGTAATCGAAACCTGCATTCGTTAGCACCCTTGCAGAGGCCGGATTGTCCTGAAAAACCGACGCGAATATCGTTTTGTTGTCAAACGGGTTCGCCGCAATAAGCGCACCAACCGCATCAGATGCGGTGCCTGCATTCCAGAACGCAGGTGCGACCCAATAGCTGACTTCGGATTGCCCGGCGTCAAGACGGTTCAAAGAAATCAGCCCCATCAATTCCGCACCACCTGTTGCGCTTGCATCCATTGCCCAGAAGTCTTCCTCACGTGCAGGATCATCCGCACGTTTGAGAAGCGCTTCGCTGGCGCCGGGTGGTAGAGGATGTGGAATGCTGAACGTCATGTGCGCCACGCGCGCATCACCCGCATGGCGGTCGATCCAGCCGATGTCGGATTGCTGCAACGGGCGCAGCACCAAGCGTGCGCCAGAGATTATTGACTGCGGTGGCCGTGTCATAGCGTTCATATTCTGGCTCCTGCGAATAGTACAAAGAGGACCGATGCGACGGTCAAAGCCGCCAGCGTCCACATAAGATAGGTCTCCGCAGGTGTTCCTGCGACGGTCTGCGCGATTTTATGCCCTGCGAATGTCCAGATCGGATGCAAAACCAACTGGCAGGCAAGCAAACAGGCCGCGATCACTGCCGTTGCCTCCAGCGTCGGGGTGCCAGGTTCCACAAAGGCCGTGAAACCGCCAACGATCATCGCCCAGGCCTTGGGGTTAAGGGGATGCACGATCAATCCTGCCGCAAAACCGGGTGCTTTGGCCTCTGCTTTGGTGTTCAAACGCAGGTTGGCGACCTTCCATGCCAGCCAGATGATATAGGCCGCGGAAATGTATTTTAGCGCCAAAAACAGCCACGGAAAACTCATCGCCAAACCCATCAAACCGAAACCGATCGGCCAGATGATTAGCTGTTTGCCAAGCGCGACCCCTGCCACGAATGGCAGCGCTGCTTTAAAGCCAAAGCGCGCGCCAGTCGCCATCAGCGCCATATTGGCTGGCCCGGGCGTGCCCACTTGCGAGGCTGCAAAAACAAGGAAGGCACCTGCTGCGACGGACATCAAATGCACCCCATTTGAAAACTGGCTTTTTCCATGGAAAATCTGCTGATTACGGGCATTTCATAACCCGTTGCATCAAGATTCGTTAACAAAATCACAACGCAGTTCTCCCAAACCATAGCGATGTTCAAAAAATGAAAAAGGACCGGCGTTTCCGCCGATCCTTTCAATGTCTCAGACATTTGTAACGGCTAATTACTCAGCGGCCTCCGCCACTGGGAGAACCGATACAAACGTGCGGCCCTTGAGGCCTTTGTGGAACTTCACTGCGCCATCAGCAGTTGCAAAGATCGTGTGATCTTTACCAAGACCAACGCCCGCGCCTGGCCAGAACTTTGTGCCACGCTGACGGATGATGATGTTGCCTGCGATTGCCGCTTGGCCACCATAGAGTTTTACACCGAGACGGCGACCCGCTGAGTCGCGACCGTTACGGGATGAACCACCTGCTTTTTTATGTGCCATGGGGTCGTGCTCCTCTTATTCTGCTGCGAACTGAGTTGCTTGCGCAATCCAGTCGTCACGTTCGATGCGGCCTTTGAAAGACAGGCGATCATCCATATAGGCGATCTCTGCTGGGCTCCACGCTGCGATCTGATCGAAGTGGAAAACACCGATTTCGTGCAGTGTACCTTCCAGCTTTGGACCAACGCCAGAGATCTTTTTCAGATCGTCAGGCTGACCGCCGCGTGCTTCTTTCAAAAGGTTTGTTGGCTCTACGCCTGCGACCTCAGCTGCCGGAGCGGCTGCGGCTTTCGGGGCAGCGGCCTTCTTAGGCGCTGCAGCCTTCTTTGGTGCGGCTTTCGCAGCAACCGCAGCAACAGCCACACCTGCAACAGAGCCTGCGCCGATAGCAGCTTTAACGCCGGACTTGTCGCCGCCAGATGCCAGGATTTCGCCGATGCGAACCAAAGTCAGCTTTTGACGGTGACCTTTTGTACGCTGTGAGCCGTGCTTACGACGACGCTTGACGAAGTTGATAACTTTTTCGCCTTTGATCTGGTCAACGACCTCGGCCTGAACGGCAGCGCCGTCAACCAGAGGTGCGCCTACGACAGTCTTGTCGCCGCCCAGCATCAGAATTTCGTTGAATTGTACGGTTTCACCCGCATCTGCAGCTAGCTTTTCCACCCGTAGCATATCGCCGGACTGGACTTTGTATTGCTTGCCGCCGGTTTTCATTACCGCGAACATATACGTTCTTCCTTGTCTTCCGCGTCTCTAGGGTCCCGCGAAGCGGCGTTTGCGAGGATTGAAACCCCACCCATAAACAGCGCGCACCATTGTGCGTCATTAAAATACACCCGCAAACGGGAATCCCCGTGCAGGTTCGCGGCTTATGCGAAGCCTGAAGCCTCAAGTCAAGAGGATGCCTGCGCCTTTTCTTCAATTGCAGCGGCAAAAGATTCAGTGCGTGCAGCTATTTCGGCCAGCGTGTCTGTCACGATTTCTGGAATGACGGGCACCTCGATGCGTTCGGGCGGCGGCGCGGGCTGGTTTTGCAATGTGGTGAGTTCCGCCTGAACCGCGCCAAGCTGCGCTTCGACCTGCGCGACTTTGTCTTCCATCGCTGCTGTCTTGTCTGCCAACATCAAGCCCGCCATCAACAGCATCCGTGCCTCCGGAATACGGCCAATCTGGCTTGCCAGTGTCTGCGCTTCGGTATCAAGCATTTTGGCCGCCGCGTGGAGATATTGCTCTTCTCCCTCCTGACAGGCAACTTCGAAGTCTCGACCGCCGATTGAAATGACGACTTCAGGCATCGGAACTCTCCTCTTCGCCAATCTCACTGGCCTCTTGGGCCGCGCGTTTCACCAATGGATCAAGCGAAGCAAGCAAAACATCTGCCTGCGCGATTTCGACCGAACGCGTGGCGCGCAGTGTTTCCAGCTCTGCCAACATCGCTTTATTGATAAGGTGTGGATCGCTCAGCCCCTGCTCAAGCGCATCGCGCAACGAAATATTGGAGGCGCGCAGATCTTCCGCGGCGCGGCGCAGGCGCTGTAGATCGCCGTCCAGCTTTGCAGTGCTCTTTTGTTGCTCGAATGCCTGGATATCCATTGCCGCCGTATGACGGTCCGCTTTTTCCCGAACCGTTTTCATCCGCTCTTCAAGCTGCGCATTGGCTAGCTTTTCATCGCTCAGCGCCTGCGCCAATTCAGCGGCGCGTGTTTCGGCCGCCTCCAGTTTTGCCTGCATTTCAGGATCAGGCCCTGCTGGCGCGGCTGCATTCAACCCGTCCAAACCTGTCCCAATTCGATCCAGCGCCGCCGTGATCCGGCGCTCGAGCTCGGTGATGTCGCTCATCGCACGCTCCCTCGTCCTTTAGTTCTGACCTACACGCATCACGCGAATCGGCGGTTTGTGTAGCTTTTCCCGACTTTAGCCAATGCTTTCACAAAATACTCCCCCCTTTAAGGTCAGTCACTTAAGAGCCGCGCTTGATCTTTGCCCGTAGCTTGGTATTGAGCCTGCAAACCATATCCCTCTCGCAAAGGACGACCCTTTTGGATATTGCAGCCCTCCGCTCCGCCAATCCCGAACACTGGAACAAAGCCGCCGCCATTCGCGCGCTCACATTGGACGCGATCCACGCCGCCAATTCAGGCCACTCCGGCATGCCAATGGGCATGGCCGATGTGGCTACGGTTCTGTTTGAAAAGCACCTGAAATTCGATGCTAGCGCGCCGCTTTGGCATGACCGTGATCGCTTTATCCTGTCTGCGGGTCACGGCTCTATGCTGATCTATTCCCTGCTCTACCTTGTAGGCGACAAGCAGGTCACACTCGATCAGATCAAGAACTTCCGCCAAAAGGGCGCTTTGACAGCGGGTCACCCCGAGAACTTCCTGATCGACGCAGTTGAAACAACAACTGGCCCGCTTGGTCAGGGCATCGCCAATTCTGTTGGTTTCGCAATGGCCGAAGAAATCCAGCGCGCGCGCTATGGCAAAAAGGTGGTGGATCACCATACTTATGTGATCGCTGGCGATGGGTGCCTGATGGAAGGTGTCTCGCAAGAGGCCATCGGCCTTGCCGGCCGTCACGAACTTGGCAAACTGATTGTGCTTTGGGACAACAACAATATCACCATCGACGGCACGGTCGAGCTGTCCGACCGCACCGACCAAGTCATGCGTTTCAAAGCCTCCGGCTGGCATGTGCAGGAAATCGACGGTCACAACCCTGTCGAAATCGACGAAGCGATTGCCGCGGCGAAAAAGTCCAAAAAGCCTTCGATGATTGCCTGCAAAACACACATCGCTCTGGGTCACGCGGCGCAAGACACCTCGAAAGGTCACGGCGCGCTGACAAACGAAGAGCAAATGGCAGAGGCCAAAGCGCTTTATGGTTGGACAACGGGCCCATTCGAAGTGCCCGCAGATATCAAAGCCGCGTGGGAAGCGATCGGTTCGCGCGGCGCTGCCGAACATGCCGCCTGGAACGAGCGTTTCGCGACGTTGCCACAGAACAAACAGGCCGAGTTCACCCGCGCCTATGATCTGGACGCGCCCAAGAAGCTAGCCGCAACGATCAAAGCCTTCAAAAAGCAGATCACCGAAAGCGCACCAAAAGTTGCGACACGTAAATCGTCTGAAATGACGCTCGAAGTTGTGAACCCGATCATGCAGGAAACGGTCGGCGGCTCTGCCGATCTCACAGGGTCCAACAACACCAAGACCGGCGATATGGGCGTGTTCGACATCGACAATCGCGCTGGCCGCTACATCTATTGGGGCATTCGCGAGCATGGCATGTCTTCGGCGATGAACGGTATGGCCCTACATGGTGGCATCCGCCCCTACGGCGGTACCTTCATGTGCTTCACCGATTATGCGCGCCCGGCAATGCGCCTTGCGGCCTTGATGAAAGTGCCGACGGTTTTCGTGATGACGCATGACTCGATCGGCCTTGGCGAAGACGGTCCAACCCACCAGCCTGTCGAGCATCTCGCCATTTCGCGCAGCACGCCGAACACCTATGTGTTCCGCCCGGCTGACACAGTCGAAACAGCAGAAAGCTGGGAGGTCGCCTTGACCTCCAAGACGACCCCCTCTGTTCTGGCCCTGTCGCGTCAGAACCTGCCGACTGTGCGCCTTGAGCATAAGACCAAGAACCTTTCCGCGCAGGGTGGTTACGTTCTGGCGGATGCGGATGGCAAACGTCAGGTCATCCTCATGGCAACTGGTTCCGAAGTAGAAATCGCCCTGCAAGCCCGCGAGATGCTACAATCCGAAGGCATTGGCACGCGCGTCGTTTCCATGCCTTGCATGGAACTGTTCGCCGAGCAGGACGAAAGCTATCGCAAGCGCGTTCTGCCAGGCGGTCCTGTGCGCGTCGCGATCGAGGCTGGCGTGCGTATGGGTTGGGATCGTTGGCTCTTGGGCGAGCGCGGCCGTGAAAACAAGGCTGATTTCGTTGGTATGGACAGCTTTGGCGCATCCGCACCGGCAGAAGAACTATACGCGCATTTCGACATCACCGCCGAAGCGACTGTCGCCAAAGTCAAAGCGTTGCTCGGCCTTTGAAACATAAGGTGCGCGCTGGCGCGCACCCTACCCCCGCCTCGCAATGAAGCCCTTTGAAATCTTTTGTGCCTGCCCTCCGGGGCTAGAGCCCTATCTTGAAGCCGAAGCACTTGAAGCGGGTTTCAAAGGTGCGCGCGCTATTGCGGGCGGCGTTACGTTCATGGGCCTCTGGCCCAATGTGATGCGCGCCAATCTGACCCTGCGCGGCGCATCGCGCATCCTTGCGCGCTTTGCCAGCTTTCGCAGCTTCAATCTAAGCCAGTTGGAAAAACAAACCCGCGAACTGGATTGGCAAGCGGTCCTGCTGTCTGACGTCCCTGTCAAAGTCGATGTCACCACCCGTAAATCCAAGATTTACCATGCGGGGGCCGCGAAAGAGCGGATTGAACGGGCAATCACCGAACGGCTTGGCACGCCTGCCGGCGATGAAGATGCGATCAAGATCATGGTTCGGATCGAAGATAACCTGTGCACCTTTTCCATCGACACGTCAGGCGCGCCCCTGCATCAGCGCGGCCATAAGGAAGCCGTGGGCAAAGCACCAATGCGCGAAAATCTTGCAGCACTGTTCCTGCGTGCTTCGGGCTACCTGGGCGATGAACCTGTGCTCGACCCTATGTGCGGCTCTGGCACTTTCCCGATTGAAGCGGCTGAAATCGCCGCTGGCTTGCTCCCCGGCCGATCCCGCGCCTTCGCGTTCGAGCGCCTCGCCAGCTTCATGCCCGAACGCTGGGCCGAGATGCGCACCGCAGACACCCGCACCGCAAATGAAACCCGTTTCTACGGCTCCGACCGCAATCAGGGCGCAATCGACAATGCAATCGCCAATGCAACCCGCTCAGGCGTTAGTGCCCATTGCACCTTCACCAATGCCGCAATCAGCGATCTGGCTCGCCCCGCTGGCCCTGCAGGGCTCATCATCCTGAACCCGCCCTACGGCGCGCGCATCGGGGACAAGAAACAACTCTTCGCCCTCTACGGCGCGCTCGGAAAAACGTTGAAAGCCCACTTCAAAGGCTGGCGCGTTGCGATCATCACGACAGATACAGGACTTGCACAAACCACAGGCCTGCCCTTTGCCTCCACAAGCGCTCCGATACCGCACGGCGGGCTGAAAGTACGACTGCATCAAAGCAAAGCGCTCTCTTAACACCTTCATTTTGCCAGATAAACTCTGGGGGTCTGGGGGCGAGCCCCCAGTCGATGCGATCATGAAATGATCGGAAATCTCTAGCCAAACACACGGTTCCAAACCGGCGTGATGACCTTTGTGGCCAATGGAATAATCGCCAATCCTAAAGCCACACCAAAGACGCCGTCGGCAAAGGCGGTCGCACTCCATTCCAAAGCCCCCTGCAGACCCGCAGGCACCTTTGTCGAAACAGCAACCGCGAAATCATGGATCAAGCTGTAGGGCAGCTTCCAGCCGAGATCCTTGAGGCTATGAATGATAATGGAACCACCCACCCATAGCATCGCGGCCGTGCCAACAACGCTCAAGGTCTGCATCACTTTAGGCATCGCGGAAACGATACCGCGCCCCAGTGCACGCGTGGCCCCCAAACGGCCCCGCCCGGCCATAGCCAAGCCCACA
Organism: Planktotalea sp.; assembly: GCF_049680325.1. Classification (GTDB taxonomy): domain Bacteria; phylum Pseudomonadota; class Alphaproteobacteria; order Rhodobacterales; family Rhodobacteraceae; genus Planktotalea. The sequence continues at coordinate 3,895 of NZ_JBAUHO010000152.1, read as the reverse complement.
TCATCCGCCTTCACAATCAAGGCGACAGAGCCATAAACGGCGACTGTGATCCCGACCGCAACCAATGCCAGTGTCGCAGCTTGCAGCCAGAAATTACCTGCGGGGATAGCCGCCAATGCGATGGTCATAATTTCGGCCGACAGGATGAAATCCGTCTTGATTGCACCTTTGACTTTCTCTTCCTCAAGATGCGCAGGATCGCCGCTTTCATAGGCTTCGGTATGGGCGTCTTCGTGGTGAAACAGCCAATGGGCAATCTTTTCAGCGCCCTCAAAGCACAAATACGCGCCGCCCAACAACAAGAGCGGGGCAATCATCCAAGGCGCAAAGGCAGATAGGGCCAAGCCCGCGGGCAACAGGATAATCAACTTGTTGATGATCGAGCCACGCGCGATGCGCCAGATAATCGGCAATTCGCGAGATGGATCAAAACCATGCACATATTTCGGTGTGACAGCCGCGTCGTCAATCACCGCTCCTGCTGCTTTGCTCCCTGCCTTCAGCGCGCCTGCGGCCACATCATCAATAGAAGCCGCCGCAATTTTTGCGATCCCGGCCACATCGTCCAACAATGCCAACAATCCGCTCATCTGAATTTCCCTACCTTTTCCTAGCCCATCGAATCGCAGCGAAAGTGCGCTGCGGGTTTCAAACGTGTTACCGCAACCAAGCGCAGCCTCCCACCACTTCGTTAGCGCCACCATGCGCAAAGCTGCCACGTTTAACGCTAACACCCTGCCGCGGCGCGCTTTTTCCCTTGGTCACAGCGCCCTGCCATGACAAGACCCCCACCAAGGGCAGCACTACGTTAGGAGATTATTCATGACCGTCACGCTTGGCATCAACGGCTTTGGCCGCATCGGCCGTTCCACACTTGCCTATATCGCCGAAGCGGCGCGCAATGATGTGCAAGTGGTGAAAGTGAATGCGACAGGTCCAATCGAGACCAGCGCGCACCTGCTGCGATACGATTCAGTGCATGGCCGTTTCCCGGGCGAAGTCAAAGTGTCCGGCAATACGATGGACCTTGGCCGCGGCCCGATGGAGATGTTCTCAACCTATGATCCGCAGGAACTGGATTGGTCCGGCTGTGACGTGGTTCTGGAATGCACAGGCAAATTCAACGATGGCGACAAAGCGTCTGTTCACCTTGAGCGCGGTGCCAAGGCTGTCCTGATCTCGGCCCCTGCAAAAAACGTTGAAAAAACTATCGTTTACGGCGTGAACCACCGCGATCTGGTTGCGGGCGACACAATGGTTTCTAACGGATCATGCACTACGAACTGCCTGGCACCGTTGGCAAAAGTCCTTGACGAAGCAATTGGCATCGAACGCGGCATTATGACTACGATCCATTCTTATACAGGCGATCAGCCTATGTTGGATCGCCGCCACTCTGATCTTTACCGCGCCCGCGCAGCTGCAATGGCGATGATCCCGACCTCCACAGGCGCAGCAAAGGCGCTGGGGGAAGTGTTGCCAAACCTAAAAGGCAAGCTGGATGGCACGGCGATGCGCGTGCCAACGCCTAACGTCTCTGCCGTTGATCTGACCTTTGAAGCCGCGCGTGACGTCACCGTGGAAGAAGTGAACGCCTTGGTTCAGCAGGCTGCATCTGGTCATATGGGCGCAGTCCTGTCCTATGATCCCGAGCCAAAGGTTTCCGTCGATTTCAACCATACGACACATAGCTGCATCTTTGCACCCGAGCAGACCAAAGTCGTCGGCGGGCGCACGGTTCGCGTCCTCGCATGGTATGACAACGAATGGGGCTTCTCTGCGCGTATGGCAGATGTTGCCGCAACGATCGGTCGCCTGAACCAATAACGCGCCCCTGTTTCACCTCAAACGCCCCTGCCTGCCAATCGCAGCGCGGGGGCTTTTGCGTCTTGGCATTCCAGTGTAGCTGACGCATCTTACCCGCAAGCAAAAAATCAGGCAGAGCGCAGCATGACCAACACCCTTGCCATTATTCTTGGACTGTTCGTTATCGCTGGATTGACCTTCGATATCGTCATGACAGGTGGCAACAACCTGCTTTTCCTTGCCAAGAAGTTCACTGATTTCACCGAATGGATGGCGTTCTGGCGCTGATCTGAGCACATTAGCGTGCTGTGTCTTGACTTATCATTGCATTTGCTTTTGTTAGCGCTAACGAAAGTGCAATCAAAGGACTCTGTCATGGCATTGAAAGTTGCAATCAACGGTTTCGGACGTATTGGCCGCAATGTTTTGCGCGCAATCATCGAAAGCGGACGTACGGATATCGACGTGGTGGCAATTAACGATCTTGGCCCCGTTGAAACCAACGCGCATCTGCTTCAGTTTGACAGCGTGCACGGACGCTTCCCCGCGCCTGTCACACATGATGAAACATCCATTGATGTAGGCCGCGGCCCGATTGCGGTGACAGCCATCCGCAACCCGGCAGAGCTGCCATGGGCGGATATCGACATCGTGTTCGAATGCACGGGCATCTTCACAGACAAAGAAAAAGCCAAGGTTCACCTTGAAAACGGCGCGAGCCGCGTTCTTGTCTCTGCCCCGTCAAAGGGTGCTGATAAAACGATTGTTTATGGTGTGAACCATGACAGCCTGACAGCCGACGATTTGATCGTGTCCAATGCGTCCTGCACAACCAACTGCCTCGCCCCGGTGGTGAGCGTTCTGAACGCGAAGTTCGGCATCAAGCGCGGCTTTATGACGACGGTTCACAGCTACACAGGCGATCAGCCAACGCTTGATACTATGCACAGCGATCTTTACCGTGCGCGCGCAGCAGCATTAAGCATGATCCCGACCTCCACAGGCGCGGCCAAAGCGGTTGGGCTGGTTCTGCCAGAACTTGCAGGCAAGCTTGACGGCGTTGCAATCCGCGTTCCAACGCCCAATGTTTCCGCTGTCGATCTGACGTTTGAAACCAATGGCGATGTCACAGCCGAACAAATCAACGCGGCCATCCAAGAGGCCGCTGAAGGCCCTCTCAAAGGTGTGCTTGCTTATGAAGCGCGCAAATTGGTGTCCATGGATTTCAACCACGATGCACACAGCTCTATCTTTGCATCGGATCAGACCAAGGTCATGGACGGCAACCTGTGCCGCATTCTGGCATGGTATGATAACGAGTGGGGCTTCTCCAACCGCATGGCAGACACAGCCATTGTGATGGGCAAATTCCTTTAAGCTGACCGAAAAAAGAATTTTCTACCAGCGCCTTAGCGCTGGTAGATCACCGGAAACCAGTCCTCGCGAAGCTTTTGACCGGGCTGCATATCGTGCCCCGGAAATGGCGGTGACGTGCGCCCCGGGCGTTCGACATAGCGCGCATCATCCCCAAGCAAACGCAACGAAAATGCGCGCCTGCGCGAGGCGGTTTCATTGCCGCGCGCGCCGTGCAGGATAGAGTAGTTAAAAGCAACTGCATCCCCCGGCTCCATCTCCCATTCGCGCACTTGCATGCCTTCAGCATCTGGATCAGGCACGGGCATATATGCGTCTTTTTCAGGGTAGAAATCTTCTTCAGACAACCAACGCGTTGGCAGAACAGGTTTTTCCCAAAGATGAGAGCCTGCAACGCAGCGCAAGGACGCCTCGCGCACGGGATCCAGCGGCGACCAGAAGCTAACCGTTTGTTGCCCTTCCACAAAATAATATGGCCCATCCGTGTGCCACGGCGTTGGCTTGGACGTTCCCGGTTCTTTGACCAGCACATGATCGTGGAACATCTGCACCGATCGCGAGCGCATTTAATCAGCTGCAACCTCTGCCGCCGCGCTTTCATTCACAACCTGCTCGAACTCGGGGATACGGGTCCAGTTGCAGTAATCGTCAAAAAAACGCCCACCCTCGCCCGCTTTCAGATTTTCAGCAGCATAGGGGCCAGGCTCGTCCATGT
>NZ_JBAUHO010000151.1:0-22413 GCF_049680325.1 Planktotalea sp. | reverse complement strand
TTGGTGCACTGCTTATGCTAGTTTCGGCATTGGGCTGGACGCTGTTCACACTGGCTGGCGCGCGCAGTTCCGACCCGCTTGGTGGCACTGGACTGGCTTTCATCCTTGCTGCGCCGTTTGGTGTGATCGCATGGCTTGTCCTCCCTGATACAGCAAGCCTGCAAGGCGCCGCTTTGGCTATTTTGTCAGGGGCCGTCACTTCGGGATTGGGTTATGCGCTTTGGTACAAAGTGTTGCCACGTATCAGCATGCCAACGGCAGCGGTCGCGCAGCTAACCGTGCCCGTTATTGCAGCACTTGGCGGCGCGTTGGTGTTGGGTGAAGCGCTTACGCTGCGCTTTGCTTTGGCAACCTGCTTTGTTCTAAGCGGTGTTGCGCTTGCAATATTTGCCCAAACGCGCGGCACTAGGTAGGCAAGCTGTCGCGCAAGGTGACAAAACCCTTTAGTCCGCGCACCAAAGTGCCTATCTGAATAACATGCTACGTTTCGCCCTTGCCCTTGCCTTGCTCCCAGTATCAGCCGCCGCCGAATGCGTTGTGCTGTTGCATGGTCTTGCACGGACTGAAACCTCCTTTGCTTTGATGGAAGAGGTCCTGCGGGAACGCGGATTTGATGTAGTGCGTCCGGGCTATCCTTCGACAAAAGCAACTGTGCAAATGTTGGTCGATATCACGCTGCCGGAAGCGGTGGCAAAATGCGGGCCTGCGAAGCTGCACTTTGTCACCCATTCCATGGGCGGCATCCTTTTGCGAGAATGGCTGCGCGATCACCGTCCTGCCAATTTGGGTCGCGTCGTTATGTTGGCACCGCCCAATCAAGGGAGTGAAATCGTTGATGTGCTTGGCGACATTGATGCTTTTGGCTGGTTCAATGGTCCAGCTGGGATGCAGCTGGGTACAGGCAAAGACAGCCTGCCAAAACGCCTGCCGCCCGCGAATTTCGAGCTGGGGATTATTGCCGGGGATCAGTCGCTGAATCCGTTTTTCTCGTCCATTATCGATGGGCCTGACGATGGCAAAGTGTCTGTTGAATCGACCAAGCTCAAAGGTATGAAAGCGCATATGACGCTGCCGGTAACTCACACCTTTATGATGAATAATTTCCGCGTTATCGGTGAAACAGTGCTGTTCCTGGAAAGCGGCGCGTTTGATCCTGATCTTGATTGGCGCGATGTTGTGGAAACCGCGATTGACGAACTGGCGGATGGCGATGAAAACCGTTGAGTTGCGATTTGTCGGGGGAGAGGTTCTTTTTCCCGAAGGGCTGTCACAGCGACCGCTTGCGATTGCAGGTGGTGTCGTTTGCGACAATGCCGTGCGCGTGGGCGTGCGCGATATAGATGCGCGGGGCTACAGGATTTTACCGGGCATCGTGGATATTCATGGCGATGGCTTTGAACGCCACCTTGCCCCACGACGCGGCGCAATGACCGATATGCACCTTGGGATCGCGTCTGCGGAAACCGATCTTGCGTGCAACGGGATAACGACTGCTGTTATGGCGCAGTTTTACAGCTGGGAAGGCGGGCTACGCGCGCCGGAATTCGCGCGCAAGTTTCTTGATGCGTTAACGGCGACGCGGGCAGATCATCTCACGGATATGCGTGCGCAATTGCGCATCGAAACGCATATGATAGACGATTATGCGGACATGTTGGCACTGATAAAAGCGCATGAAATCGGATATGTTGTTTTCAATGATCACATTCCACACAAGCGGTTGGATGAAGGGCGTAACCCCCCGCGACTGACAGGAACTGCACTGAAAAGCGGGCGCAGCCCCGAGGCGCATCTGGCGCTGATGCAAGGCTTGCACGCGCGCAGCGATGCTGTCCCGGCGGCGTTAAAGGACTTCGCCGTCCAACTAAGTGATGCAGGGTGTTTGCTTGGCAGTCATGATGACACCACGATTGCGGATCGGGATATGTACCGTGACATGGGCGCACAAATTTCAGAGTTTCCCGAAACGCATGAGGCAGCTCTGGCCGCGCGGCAAACCGGTGCAAAGATTATTCTGGGCGCACCGAATGTGATGCGTGGCGGTAGCCATGCGGGCAATGTGTCGGCTATAGAATTGATCCGCGAGGGGCTGTGCGATGCGCTTGCCTCTGACTATCACTATCCCGCGCTGCGCCAATCCATTGGCAAGCTTGTCGCGCAAGGGGCCTGTGATTTCGCGCAAGGCTGGGCGCTGCTGTCGAGCGGCCCTGCGGACGTGCTCGGGCTTTCGGATCGCGGCACGCTCGCGCCGGGTCTGCGCGCTGATCTGGTTGTGGAAGAGATTGCAACAGGGCGCATCGCGGCTACGATTTCAGCGGGTCGTATCAGTCATTTGCAAGGTGATTTTGCTGCGCGTCTGCTGGCGGCCTAACGCGGCGCTGCGGCGCGCTTTAGGCGATCATTGATTGCCGCACCAAGTCCCGCCCGAGGGATGGGCGCAACTGCAATCGTGCCACCTGCCATTGCGTCGAGCAAATGCAAATGGCCAAACAGATTAGCCGCGGCTTCAACCAGATCACCGCTTTCGGATAGGTTGAGATCGCATTCCATCGGCCCAAAGCCCAAGGTCTTTTCGCCCGTTGCCCAGTGCTCCGCGTCTAGCCGCATCTTTGCGTTTGGTGCATAGTGCGACAGCAACTGACCCGGCGCCGAAATTTCGCGGCCATTCGGTTCGAGCAATACCTCATTCAGGACCGTTTCGATGGCGTCGCGCGGGACCCCGCCTTCGCGCAGAAGCGTTGGCGTGCCGGTCAAGCCGACAATTGTTGATTCAAGACCGACTGCACAGGCACCGCCATCCAGAACCGCTGCTATTTTGCCATCAAGACCCGCAAGAACATGCTGCGCAGTCGTTGGGCTAATTTTGCCGGACGGGTTGGCCGAAGGGGCGGCTACAGGACCGCCGAACCTGCGCAACAGATCATGCGCGAGATCGCCAGCGGGCACACGAATGGCGACGCTTGGCAGACCTGCGGTGACCAATTCGCTTAGGCCTGCCTCTGCGCGTAGTGGCAACACCAACGATAAAGGGCCGGGCCAGAACGCAGTTGCGAGCGCATCTGCGGCATCGGACCAAACCCCGATTTCACGCGCGCTTTGCACGTCTGCAACATGGACAATCAAGGGATTGAAACTGGGTCGCCCTTTGGCTTCGTAAATGCCTGCAACGGCGACACCATTGCGCGCATCCGCGCCCAATCCATAGACGGTTTCGGTGGGGAAGGCGACGCGCTCGCCCGCGCCAAGTAGATCGGCGGCGCGCTGAATGTCCTGGGCAGAGAAACCGAGCCGTTCCGTCACGCTGTATATTCCCTTGTTTGACGCTGCGTTTCCATTGCGAGCACTATCGCCCGATTTGTATGGTGCATGAAGTTTGCGCAGGCATACTTGCCCAAGTCTAATATGCCAAGCGCTGCGTTGCTGCGCTGCGCTCGCATGTCAAAATAGAGAGAGACAATCCCAATGTCCTATCGCGCTCCGCTCCCTGACTATCAGTTTCTTTTCGATCATGTTGTCGGCTTGGATGAAGTCGTCGCACAAGACCGATTTGCCGAAGCGACTCCTGACGTGACATCCGCGATTCTGAGCGAAGCAGGACGGTTGAGCGAAGATATTCTTGCGCCGCTCAATCGCAGCGGCGATCTGACGCCTGCGCGTTTGGAAAACGGTGTCGTTCGCACCTCTCCGGGGTTTGACAAGGGTTTTCAGGCAATCGCCGAAGGTGGCTGGATCGGGATGTCTGCGGACCCTGAATATGGCGGCATGGGCCTGCCGATGACTGTCACAACGGCCGTCAATGAAATGATGGCGTCGGCATGTCTGTCGCTACAGCTTGCACCGCTGATGTCGCAGGGTCAGATCGAAGCATTAGAGCATCATGCGTCGGATGACATGAAAGACCTGTATTTGCCCAAGTTGATTTCGGGCGAATGGACAGGAACAATGAACCTGACAGAGCCACAAGCAGGCAGCGATGTCGGTGCGCTGAGTTCAAAGGCTGAACCGAACGGCGATGGTACCTACAGCATTTCCGGGCAGAAGATTTACATCACTTGGGGGGATCATGATGTTGCGGAAAACATTTGCCACCTTGTGCTTGCGCGGCTTCCCGACGGGGCTGCCGGGACCAAGGGTATCTCGCTGTTTCTTGTTCCGAAATATCTGCCGGACGACGCGGGCAACCCCGGTGTTGCCAATACGCTAAAGGTGGTGAGCCTTGAGCATAAATTAGGCCTGCACGGTAGCCCGACCGCTGTCATGCAATATGACGGCGCGAAGGGCTGGCTTGTTGGCAAAGAGGCGGGCGGCATGCGTGCCATGTTCACGATGATGAACAACGCGCGTCTTGGTGTTGGCGGCCAAGGTATCGGCATCGCAGAAGGGGCGCTGCAAAAGGCGCTGGAATACGCGAGCGAGCGCAAGCAGGGGCACAGCCCGATTGAGGGCGGCACTGGCACGATCATGGATCATGCCGACGTGCGCCGCATGCTCAGCGCGATGAAGGCAGACGTCTTTGCGTCCCGCGCGATTGCGCTGATGTGTGCAACGGCGATTGATATGCAAACTGCAACGGGATCGGCGGAATGGGGCGCACGCGCTGCTGTTCTAACGCCGATTGCCAAAGCCTTTGGCACCGAAACCGGGATGCGCGTTGCTGAAATGGGCGTGCAGGTGCATGGCGGTATGGGCTTTATCGAAGAAACGGGCGCGGCGCAGTTTTACCGCGATGTGCGCGTTACGTCGATTTACGAGGGCACAAACGGAATTCAGGCGATGGATCTCGTTGCACGTAAGTTGATGGATGGCGGCGATGCTGTCTTTGCGTTGCTGGATGAAATCGAAAGCTACACAGAAACCGCGCGTAAAGACTGCCCGACCTTGGGCGAACCGCTTTGGGAAGCAACAGAAAGCTTGCGCGAAACAACCGAATGGATGCTGGCCCAAGAGAACCTGAACACGCGTTTCGCGGGTGCCGTTCCATTCCTGATGGCCTTTGCACGTGTTCTTGGCGGGTATGCGCACCTGAAAGCTGCGATAGCGGTAAATGGCAAAGGCCCACGTGCGAAACTTGCGCGCCTCTATATGACGCGGCTTTTGCCAGAGCATACCGGCTACCTTGCACAAGCACGTGCTGGCGATAGCGATCTCTATGCGCTCAGCGCTGACGAGTTGATGCTTTAATGGGCGATCAGGACCGCACGATCCGCTATCCTTGGGAAACGCCGCCCGTCGGCTCAGAAGCGATCGAGGTCGCCGAAGGCGTGCTTTGGATGCGCTTGCCGCTGCCGATGAAGCTGGATCACGTCAATGTCTATGCATTGGATGATGGCGACAGCTGGACGATCATAGATACTGGTTTTGACAGTAAAAAGACCCGGGCAATATGGCAGGATATTATAGCTGGCCCGCTTAAGGGTAAACCTGTGTCACGCCTGTTGGTAACCCATCACCACCCGGATCACATTGGGTTGGCAGGCTGGTTTCAAAGCGAGCTTGGCGCCGAGCTTTGGACAACGCGCACGGCTTGGCTCATGGGGCGGATGCTTCAACTTGATGAGCAGCTACACCCGACACATGAGACGCTGGAATTCTGGCGCAGTGCTGGCATGGCGGACGATATTTTCGCGCAGCGCGCCGCCGAGCGTCCCTTCAACTTTGCTGATGTGGTAGCGCCGCTTCCGCTTGGGTTTAGACGCATCAAACAGGGCGACACGATTCGCGCAGGTGGGCGCGACTGGGACGTTCATATCGGCAATGGACACGCGCCAGAGCACGCCACGCTTTGGTCCAGGGATGACAATTTGGTGATCGCAGGGGATCAAATCCTTTCCTCGATCAGCTCGAACATCGGCGTTTATGCGACAGAACCAGACGCCGATCCTGTTGGCGACTGGCTGGAGGCTTGCGAGCGGCTCAATCTGCTGGCACGGCCAGATCACCTTGTTTTAGGCGGGCACAAACTGCCATTTACAGGGCTTCCAACGCGAATGCGTCAGTTGATCGACAATCACCACGGCGCCTTGGATCGCCTTGAAGCGCACCTTGATAAGCCCTCAACTGCAAGTGATTGCTTTGCGCCGCTCTTCAAACGCAAGATCGGGCCAGCTGAATATGGTCTGGCCTTGGTTGAATCTATTGCGCATGTGCAGCACCTTTGGATCGAGGGGCGTGCGTTGCGTGAAAAACGCGAGGATGGCGCGTGGGTGTATCGTCGCCCCGACTGAACCACACGAGGGGAGTTAGCGTTGGACGACAAGATTGAAACTGCGGCCGAGGCTGCCGAAGCGGACGCACTACCGCGCCGTTTCGAGGCACACACCGAAGATGGCAAATGTCGCGATGAGCGGATCGAAGGGCTAGGTAGTAAACCCGCCAAGGCGAAAAGCCCTGCGGAATGGGCCTATGAGCGGCTTATCCTTTATATTCAGAACTTCGAAGAGCAGCTTGATAACGAGCATGAGGTCGCAATGGGTTTTACGGGCGGCGATGCAGGTGTGCTCAAGATTGAAGGCATGGGGTTTTTCGATCCTGATATCGTCACGTTCTATGGTTCCGACCCGGCAGGGGGCAAAACCCAGCTTGTCCAGCATGTGAGCCAGCTCAACGTGATGCTGCGTGCCTTGCCGAAAGAGATCAAAGCCGAAGCACCAAATCGCATTGGTTTCAAACTTGCGAAAGATATAATCTGATCTGGGGTTTTTGCGCAGGGTGCGCGCGAACGTCCTAGGTGACAGCAGAAGCGGAATCGGCTAACCAGCCTTCAACGCCTATTTGAGGAGACAGACAATGGCAGAACACAAGCACGGCGAGATGGATACATCTGTTCAGGAAAAAACTTTTGACGGCTTTATGAAATACGTCACATGGGGCGCAGTCTTTTCGATTGGGTTGCTTGTCTTCATCGGTTTGGTGAACGGCTAAACAGGCACGGCGCGCCAGTATTATGGCGCGCTCATTCGCTGGGGGGCGGTTCTTTTGATACGTAAATTTATTCTATGTGTTCTTTTGCCATTGGCTTTGATGGGTTGCGGCGCAAAATCTGAATGGGCTCCCGACGAAGTGGTCGCGCAAATGGCCTATCGTGAACCCGGTCCTTCGACGCTTACGCTTATGACTATGATAAACAACCGTTCCGGTTCCGGTGCCCATACTGCACTGGTCATCAACGCGTCACAAAGGGTGATCTGGGATCCCGCAGGAACCTTCAAGCATCCTCGCATCCCCGAGCGCAATGATCTGATCTATGGCGTCAATCCAGAGGCGTACAAAGTTTACAAAAGCGCTCACGCTCGTGAAACCTATCATGTCGTTCTGCAAGAAATTACCGTTTCACCAGAGGTCGCGGAAAAGGCCTTTGCTCTGGCGCGTCAAATGGGTCCTGTTGCGCAAGCGCAGTGTACTGGCTCAACTTCCAGCTTGTTGGCTCAGCTTCCCGGCTTTGAAACAATTGGCAGTCATATGTTCCCTAAAAAACTGATGATGTCCTTTGCCAAGCTGCCGGGTGTTAAAACCGAAAAAGTGTTTGAAAATGACGCGGGCGACAAAGCGACAGCTTTCGGTGCGGCCAAGGCCTATCAACCGAAAACCTTCTAAACTCATTGATTTGTTCGAAATTTGAACTCGCCCCGCTTCGTCGGGGCGAGTTTGTTTTGGCGCCTTGACGTTAGAGGCGATCCAAAAGTGCAGGGGTCGGCCATGCGTCTGCGGGCAGCCCCAGTTGGATCTGAATGTCCTGAATAGCCGCGCGGGTTTTTGCCCCCAGGATCCCGTCGATGTCACCAACATCATATCCACGCGCCGCGAGCTTTTCTTGCAGGCTCTTCATTTGCGCATCGCTTAGGCCTGCGTCAGGGTTTCCTGCGTTATAGATTTGCCCGCCCTCCAGGCGCGTAGCAAAATAGGCGGCTGTCAGAACGTAGGTGAAGCTTTGGTTCCACTCAAAATATACACTGAAGTTCGGATAGGCGATGAATGCTGGCCCCTTGCGTCCTTGCGGCAGAACGATGGAGCCTTGCAAGTCTGCCAGTTCCCCGGCGCGTGCCCGCACACCCATCGCTTGCCACTCGCTTGCGCTTACCGTGTGGTTCAAGCCGCTTTTGGACCAATCAAAGCCATCTGGTAAAGTGATCTCTTGCAGCCAAGGTTCGCCACTTCGCCAACCAAGCGAACTTAGCATTTTGCCGCCCGAGAGCAGCGCATCAGCGGCTGACGTTTTCAGGCGGACATGGCCGTCGCCATCCCCGTCCATCCCGTTTTCCAAGATGTCGGCAGGAAGCATTTGCACCATGCCAATTTCGCCGGCCCATGCACCTGTCGTGCTTGCTGGATCAAAATCGCCGTGCTCGAACAGCTCGATTGCGGCAAAGATTTGCGGGCGGAACAACTCGGGTCGGCGGCAATCATGGGCAAGTGTCATCAGGGCATTTGCTGTGTTGAAATCACCCTGAAACGAACCGTAGTCCGTTTCGAACGCCCAAAATGCCAGTAACACACCGCGTGATACACCATATTCGCGCTCGATCCGGTCAAACATGGCGTCATAGGTTTTTCCCATCGCGCGCCCTTTGTCGATCCGCCCCTGGCTTATCAATCGACGGGAAAAATCAATGAACGGCAATTGAAAGACGCCCTGCGCGCGATCTGCTTTCAAGACTGCCGCGTCTTGGCGTGCCGAAGCAAAGAAGCGCTCGACGTTTGCGGGCGCATGTCCGCGCGATATGGCTTCTTGTTTAAGCCCTGAAACGAACTGGGAAAAACTGCCGCCGCAACCTTGGGCAAGTGCAGGGGACGCGACAATCAAAGCAGCCAGTGCAACTGCGGAGAAGCGGGTTAGCATAGTGGAAAATCCTTTAACGAATACAGATGAAGTCTAGAAACCAATGAGCGCGAGCGCAAATAACATTGCACCAAAAATGCCCCAAGTACGCCATAGCGCACGGGTTGCGGCATCGATGTCGTCTGCTCCGATGCTCTTGCGGGCGGTTGCATTGACAAAAGGAAAATCACGCATGGCACCATCGTAACTGCGAGGCCCTGATAGCGCGACATTCAGCGCGCGCGCCATCGCGGCTTCGGGCCAGCCCGCATTGGGCGAGCGGTGCTGACGCGCCTCGCTCGCAATGTCGCGCGACTGTGAGAGCAGGCCAAAACCAAGTGCAATCATGAGCGCCGTCAGTCGCGCAGGGATCAGATTGAGCACATCGTCAAATCGCGCAGCGGCCCAACCAAAGTCCTGATGGCGCGGGGTCCGATATCCGATCATGCTATCGGCTGTATTGGTGATCTTATAAAGCAGCAAGGCGGGTAGCCCGCCGATAAGGAACCAGAACGCAGGTGCGATAACCCCGTCAGAAAGGTTTTCGGCCGCGCTTTCAATTGCGCTGCGGGCAATGGCAGGTTCATCCATATTGGCAGTGTCGCGCCCGACAATCATGGCGACTGCCTGCCTGCCACGGTCCACATTGATGCGTAATGCGTCGGCGACGGCACGCACATGTTCAACCAGTGATTTCTGCGCAATGAGGATCGCGGCGAGCACTATTTCTACGACGTAGCCAAGTGTGCCGAGAGCCAAGCCAAGAAGCACCGCGCCCCCGCCCAGCGCGCACATCACAGCGATGCCTTTTACCAACTGCCTGCTGCCTGTGTTGAAGCGACGGTCCGCCCAGCCGATCAGATTTCCCATCATCACTGCGGGGTGGCTTAGCCGTGACCAGAGCCACCGCGGCTCGCCCAGGACCGCATCCAGAACGAGTGCGCAGATCAAAATAGCGGCGGTGCTCATTTGGTTCCAGACAAAGCGGCGCTGAGGCGCGCCCATTGCGTGGGCGCTGGCAGACCTAATCGAAGCCAGCGCGTCGAGTATGGGAAGACACGCGACCAGATGTGCGTGCGCGCGAGTTTGTCTTGCCAAAGCGCGGCATCACCAACGTCATACAGGCGAAACAAAGTTGTGCCGCCTACAATGCTCGCTCCATGTGTCTTCATCAAGCTATCAAGGCGCAAAGCGTCCGCGCCAAGGCGTGTGCGCGTTTGCGTGGCCCATGCGTCGTCGTGCAAAGCACGCGCGCCGATTTTAAGCGCGGGACCGCTTACTGCCCAAGGGCCGATGAAATCGTTAAGCCGCGCAAGCAGTGCAGGATCGCCAATCGCAAAGCCAAGGCGCAAGCCGGCCAACCCCCAGAACTTGCCAAAGCTTTTCAGAACAATAACGCCGGTGCGATCAGCCAAATGGATCAGGCTTTCGTCTGGCGCAATATCGCAAAAGCTTTCATCGATCACTGTTAATGGTGCTGTAACATCGCTTTCGCGCCACATGCGCCCGTCGGGATTGTTTGGATGAACCAACACGCGGGCATTTGGTTTCTGGTTTGAAACCTCCCAGCCCTGCGCGAGAAACGCCGCCGCATGTTCGTTGTAGGTCGGTGCAGGAATATCAACACGCGTGCCATGAACCAAAGCAGGAATGCGGGCGATGAGGGCAGAAGCGCCGGGCGCAGGCAGGATTGCGGCACCTTTAGGGACATTCCAGAACTTGCGCGCGGCTCTGCTTAGCGCATCCAAAGCAGCAGCGTCGGGCAGGGCAGTCCAGTCCTGGGCACTAAACGCGCCAATGTCATAGGGGACGGGGTTGATCCCTGTGGACAGGTCAATCCAATCTTCGCGCGCGCCGCCAAAACGCGCCGCAGCGCCATCCAGGCCACCGCCGTGATCTCTTGGGGTGTTGTTCATTCAGCGTCAGGAACAGGTGGATGGCGTGTTATGAAATGGCCTTTGATCGCTTGTGGCCATTCGCGGAACGGAACTTGCCCCGTTTCGGAAGCGGCGTGCTTTTGCGCATATTCAACAATTCCGGCAGCGGATTCGTCGGAGGCGTCGAATTTGCCCAACGTATAAGCAAGCTTTCCGTTCGCCTGAATTGCGATGTTGCAGCTGTGCGAGCAACCCATCAGGCAAGAAACTCGGCGCGTTTTGACATCGGTGTCGACGGCGGCACGTTCAATTGCAGCAGCAAGGGTTTCACCGTCGGTCAAAGTATCCGTTTCGGCGTTCCAATCGTCGCGCTTGCATGTATCGCAGACGGTAATCCATGTGGTCATTGTGTTGGAGCCTTTCAGACAAACCTCAGTGTAGCGGTTCAAGCGGAAACCTGCTGTAGCCGCAAGCAATTCCGCTCAAAATTTCGGAAATTTCTATCTGTCACGGTCGAAAATTAACAATTTGTTAAGGCTTGAGAGCGAAACCAGAGGAAAATAAATCACAAGAACTAGCGGTCGACTGTCATGGAAGTGCTAATTGTAGAAAGCCAGGTCGAACTTGGCATGCTGTGGAAATCTTGCCTTGAAAAAAGAGAGGGGATGCAGGTCAGTCTTGCGTGCGATCAAGAGCAGGCCTTTGATGCTCTTCGCTCCAAACGTTTTGAAATGATTATCCTGGATCTGATCCTCGCTGACGGGCAGGCCTTGGCTATTGCCGACTATGCGAGCTATCGGCGCCCAGATGCGCGGATCATTTTCGTGACGAACACCTCGTTCTTTTCGGATGGTTCTATTTTCCAGCTCAGCTCGAACGCCTGTGCCTTTGTGCAAAGCGCAACGCCGCCAGAGGATCTGGCGGCAATGGTTCAGCACTACGCGAGCGCCAGTTAACCCCTAGCCGCGCCCGTGTGGCGCATCATAATCCAACACCGGATTTATCGGGATGATCCGGTGCGGATTGATGGTGTCATGGCTGTAGTGATAGTGGCGCACGATATGGTTCATGTTGATTGTCCCGGCTATGCCCTTAATCTGATAAAGCTCACGCGTGTAGGCCCAAAGGTTTGGGTAATCGACAATGCGTTTGCGATTGCATTTGAAATGCAGGTGATAGACGGGATCAAACCGAATAAGGGTTGTGAACAATCGCCAATCCGCTTCGCTCAATTGATCGCCCATAAGATAGCGGCTGTCGCTCAGACGTTTTTCGAGCCAATCGAGCGTTTCAAAAAGCGGGCCAATCGCAGCATCATATGCTGCTTGGCTCGTGGCAAAGCCGGCCTTGTATACGCCGTTATTCACCGTGTCATAAATGCGCGCGTTCACCTTTTCTATTGGTGCGCGCAATGCCTCGGGCCAATAATCCACGGTGTTGTCAGTGATCGTGTTGAACGCCGAGTTGAGCATTCTGATGATCTCGGAAGACTCGTTGGAAACGATGGTTTCTCGTTGCTTATCCCAAAGAATGGGTACGGTGACGCGGCCTGAAATCCGCGGGTCGGCTTTGATATAGATGTCGCGCGCAAAAGGAAGCCCGTAAAGCGTATCGCCCGTCGCACCGAACTTGTCTGTCTCAAAGGTCCACCCGTCCGAAAGCATGTCGGGATGGACGACAGAGGTCGAAATATGGTTCTCCAATCCCTTTAGCGCACGGAAAATCAAGGTGCGATGCGCCCAAGGGCAGGCGTGACTTACATAGAGATGATAGCGCCCTGCTTCGGCGGCAAAACCGCCCGAGCCCGTCGGGCCTGCGCTTCCATCTTCGGTGATCCAATTGCGAAATGCAGCGGTTGATCGCTTGAACGCACCGCCCGTCGAGGACGTGTCATACCACTGGTCTTTCCAGACGCCATCGACAAGCAAACCCATATCGTAAACCTCCAATTCATGTGTTGCTATCGACCTAACCTATCATTGCCTGCACACAAATCCCGCTTTGCGCGCAGGATACGTGCAAAGCTGCACATGGGCCTTGGTTTTGCTGGATCGCTCACCGCTCGAACATATCCAAACATACTTAGATGTCATCGACGCCGCAGCACCCCAGAACGCTGGTTTGAAAGACGTCGCAGCTAGGCGCTTAATGGCCGCGAATCCGTTTGAACCTGCGGGTGCGCACCCCTATACAGGTGGCTAACAACGCCCCAAGGGGCCGGATAGGTGTGATGCGGCGGTCGACCCATGCAGGGGGCCAAAACGTCAGTGGTTAACGGCAAGCAATGCTTGCCTGCTCTCCTCTTCGGCTTGTCGAGATGAAGGAGACCGCCTGATGAAATCCGTTTTCTATGCCAGCCTTGTAATGCTCTGGGGCAATTCGCTTGCCGCGCATCCCGGTCACCTGGCTGAAGTTGCCGGACATGGCCATTGGCTGGGTGCTGCTGCAATAGGCGCAGCGATTGCGCTGGGCGCTTGGGCGGCGCTGAAAGGCAAAAAACAAGAGCAAAGCGAAGCCGAAGACGCTGATCTTGAATCCGAAGATTTGCAGGAGGCCTGATAGGATGAGCAAAATTGGCGTAATGATTTGCGGGCATGGTTCGCGCAGTCAGTCGGCAGTAGATGAATTTTCGCAATTGGCCGAAAAACTGCCACCCTATTTGCCCAGCGATTGGCTGATGGAGTACGGCTATCTGGAATTCGCCAACCCTGTCATTCGCGATGGTCTGGACAAGCTGCGCGAAGCGGGCTGTGACAAAATCCTTGCCGTTCCGGGCATGCTGTTTGCGGCAATGCATTCCAAGAACGACATTCCGACTGTCCTGAATACCTATGCTGCCAAGCACGGTATCGAAGTGTCCTACGGGCGCGAACTTGGCGTTGATCCTAAAATGGTCGCCGCCGCAGGTGCGCGGATTTCGCACGCAGTTGCCAAAGCGAATGCCGAACACGGCGAAATTGCTCTGCACGACACCTGCCTTGTTGTCATCGGGCGTGGTGCCTCTGATCCGGACGCCAACGGCAACGTCGCCAAAATTGCCCGTTTGTTGCAAGAGGGCATGGGCTTTGGCTGGCTTGAGGTCGGGTATTCCGGCGTTACCTTCCCCTTGGTTGAGCCCTGCTTGCAACACGCCAGTAAGTTGGGTTACAAGCGCGTTATTGTCTTCCCGTACTTCTTGTTTAGCGGCATTCTGATCGACCGCATCTATGGCTTTACCGATCAGGTCGCCGCAGAGCATCCCGACATCGACTTTGTCAAAGCCGGGTATCTCGGGGATCACCCGAAGGTGCTGGAAACCTTCGCAGAACGTGTAAGCGAGCAACTTGGCGCTGTGCCGCCCCCGAATTGTGGTATCTGTGCGTTCCGCGAACAGGTTCTGGCGTTCGACAACGGCGAACATCATCATATCAAGCCCGAAGATCGCCAACATCCTGCGTTCGGTTCCGTTCCGCCGCCCACATGCGTCATGTGCAAATACCGCACGCAGGTCTTGGGGTTTGAGGCCGAAGTCGGTGCGATCCAGGAAAGCCATCACCACCATGTAGAAGGGCAGGGCGCGTCTGCGCCTGGTTCCAACGTGGCAGATTGCGCGCTTTGCGATACCTTCTGCACGGGGATGTGCCGTCTGCAGATGCAGGATGCCCAGGCCCATCACCACCATCATCACGACCACGATCATGCGCACGATCACCACCACGATCACGATCATCACCATGCTGAATACCCCCACGCCAAGCACCCGCATGGCCCCGAAAGCGCGCGGAAACCTTTGTGAGACCTTACGAACGTGACCCCTCTGCGATCTATGCGCAGAGCTTTGCAACTGTGCGCAAAGAAGCGAATCTGGACCGCTTCGATGTCGGCATGCAAAACTTGGCAGTTCGCTTGATTCACGCATGCGGAATGGTCGAAATTGCGGATCGCATAGCGTTTTCGCAAGGCGCCTATCTGGCAGGACATCGCGCCCTGAAAAGCGGGGCCCCTGTTTTATGTGACTGCGAAATGGTCGGTGCGGGCATCATCCGCCGTTATTTGCCTAACGATAACGAGGTGATTGTCACGCTCAATGACCCCCGTGTTCCAGATCATGCCAAGGCAATCGGCAACACGCGTTCAGCTGCTGCTGTCGAACTGTGGGAGCCGCATCTCGAAGGCGCGGTCGTGGCGATTGGCAACGCCCCAACGGCCCTGTTTCATTTGCTTGAAATGCTGGATGCTGGCGCGCCAAAACCTGCTGTGATCCTGGGCTTCCCCGTTGGATTTGTCGGTGCCGCTGAAAGCAAAGCCGAACTCGCAGATCGCCCGAGGGATTGCGATTTCATTGCCCTGCGTGGTCGACGGGGCGGCTCTGCGATTGCTTCTGCGGCGGTCAATGCGCTGTCAGCAGGCTTGCCAGAGGAAAGTAAAAATGTCTGATCCCTGGCTTCATATCGTTGGTATCGGCGAAGATGGCATGGACGGTCTTGTCCCTGCGACGCGCGCGGTGCTTGAAGCCGCCGAGGTCATCATCGGCGGGGATCGCCATCATCAACTGAGCGGGTCGCTCAGCGCAACACGCGTTGCCTGGCCGTCACCGTTTGATGCTTTGATTGATGTGTTGACCAGTTACCGCGGCAAGCGCGTTGTCGTGCTTGCGACGGGTGATCCGCTGTGGTTCTCGGTAGGTGCGCGTATTGGCCGTTCGATTGATCCCGCCGAAATCATCTATCACCCCCAACTCAGTGCTTTCCAATTGGCTGCTGCGCGTATGGGATGGTCAATGCCTGACGTGGAAACGCTGACGGTCCACGGTCGCCCTGTCCAGCAGATGATCGCATATATTCAGCCAGATATAAAATTGCTGATCCTGACAACGGGTGCTGAAACGCCTGCGCAGATTGCTACGTTTTTGACCGAACGGGGCTTCGGGCAAAGTAAGATCACCGTTCTGGCCGCTATGGGAGGCAAGGATGAACAGCGCTTTGACGGGATCGCAAGCGAGTGGTCACAGGAGGTGCCAGCGTTCAACACTATGGCCGTTGAGTGTATCGCTGCACCTGATGCTGCGCTTTTGCCGCGCGTGCCGGGGCTTGCAGATGAGCTGTTCCAGAGCGATGGAACCATGACCAAGCAGGAAGTGCGCGCTGTGACTTTGGCAAAACTGATGCCGATGCGCGGGGCGCTGCTTTGGGATATTGGCACGGGCTGTGGCTCTGTCGCGGTCGAGTGGATGCGCGGCGCGCGTTATGCACGCGCCATCGGGATCGAGCCGCGCGCAGATCGCCGGGCAATGGCAGCGGCCAATGCCCTGGCACTTGGAGCGCCCAAGCTGGAATTGATCGACGGCAAAGTTCCCGAAGCTTTAAGCGGTTTGGACGCGCCCGATGCTGTTTTTATTGGCGGTGGCCTGTCCGAAGCGGTGTTTGATGCCGCGTGGGAAGCGCTGCGCCCGTTAGGCCGTTTGGTCGCCAATGCGGTCACGCTGGAAAGCGAAGCCGTTTTGTTTGCTTTGCACAAAAAACACGGCGGCCAGTTGGTGAAACTGCAAGTGAACCGCGCGGAACCCGTTGGCTCATTGACAGGCTGGCGCCCGTTAATGCCGGTCACTCAATGGAGCCTTATCAAGCGATGAACGGTAAACTTTTTGGCGTTGGCCTCGGGCCGGGCGATCCGGACCTGATGACGCTGCGTGCACACCGGCTGATTTCGGGGGCCAAGGTCGTTGCCTACCCGGCGCTTGAGGGGGCTGCGAGTTTTGCGCGCTCGATCGCGGCAGATGTGATCCCCAAGGATGCCAGAGAAATCGTCATGGATGTTCCCATGAGCGTAGAGCGCGAACCTGCGCAAGCGGCCTATGACACAGGCGCAGCCAAGATCGCCGAGGCGCTGGAGGCAGGTGAAGATGTGATCTGCCTTTGCGAGGGCGATCCGTTCTTTTATGGCTCGTTCATGTATCTTTTCGCGCGGCTGTCTGCTCGTTTTGATGTCGAGGTTATCCCCGGCGTGACGTCCATCACGACCTGCGCCGCGCGCGCGGGAATCCCGTTGGCGGCACGTAACGAACGTTTGACTGTTCTGCCCGGCCCATTGCCCGAGGACGAGTTGCGCGTGCGCATCGAGGGCGCGGAAAGCGTTGCGATTATGAAGGTCGGCCGCCACCTTGCAAAAATTCGCGGTGTGATAGATGCGCTCGGCCTCACCTCTCATGCAGTCTATGTCGAGCGTGCCAGCCTTCCTGAAGAGGTAGTGCTACCCCTCGCTGATGCGCCTGAAAAGGCACCTTATTTCTCGATGATTTTGCTCACAAAAGGAGCCGATCCATGGCTGTAAAAGCTGTAGTAATTGCGCTGTCGCGCTCTGGTGAAGCAACCGCGGGGGTGATTGCAAAAGCAATTGGCGCGCAAGTGCACGGACGGCAAGGGCGCGTTGATGTGGCCGATGTCTTTTTCGCCAATGCGCTGGAGCATGCGCGGGAATTGTTTGCAGCGGGCACGCCGATTATCGGGGTCTGCGCGTCGGGCATTTTGATCCGCGGCGTTGCGCCCTTGCTCGCTGACAAACGTAGCGAACCGCCCGTCATTTCGGTAAGCGACGATGGCGGCGTTGTCGTGCCATTGCTTGGTGGGCATCGCGGTGCCAACCGCCTTGCACGCGAGATTTCCGAGGCGCTTGGCGGCGTTGCTGCTGTGACGACGGCGGGCGATGTTGCGATGGGCGTTGCGCTTGATGAACCGCCCGTCGGATACGTTCTGGCTAATCCGCAAGACGCAAAAGGCGCGATGGCAGCGATGCTAGGCGGCGCTGGTGTTCGAATTCAGGGCGAGAACATCTTTGATATTGAAAACACTGGTAACGGGGTCGAACTGATCGTAACCGATCAGCCTGCAAACGGCTCTGAAACGGCGTTGGTTTACCATCCGCAAAAGTTCGTTTTGGGCCTTGGCTGCGCACGCAACGCTGACCCTGCTGAAATGTGGGCGCAGGTTGAAGCCGTGCTCGCAGAAGCGGGCGTTGCCCAGGGTGCTATCGCAGCGGTGACGTCGATTGATCTCAAAGGCGATGAGCCGGCGATGATCGAAACGGCGAAACGCCTTGGTAAACCTTTGCGCCTTTTCACCGCAGAAGAACTGGAGGCACAAACGGCACGCTTGGAAACCCCCTCCGATGTGGTTTTCGCTGAAGTCGGTTGCCACGGCGTAAGCGAAGGTGCGGCGCTGGCCGCTGTCGGGGCAAGCGGCTCGCTTCGCGTTGCGAAACGCAAAACGGCCAACGTCACCGTCGCGCTGGGTGAAGCCGCTGCGCCGCTCGTTGAACTTGCGGGCCGCTCGCGCGGGCGTTTGTCGATCGTCGGGATCGGTCCGGGTCAGGCAAGCTGGCGCACACCAGAAGTATCGCGCCTTGTCGCAGAGGCTGAGGAACTGGTGGGTTACGGGCTCTATATTGATTTGCTAGGGCCATTGGCGATTGGCAAGCAACGTTCTGATTTCCCGCTTGGCGGCGAAGAAGCACGGTGCCGATATGCGCTTGAGCAGGCTGCGCTGGGCAAGAACGTAGCGCTGGTTTGCTCTGGCGATGCTGGCATCTATGCCATGGGCGCGCTGGTGTTTGAATTGATGGATCGCGGTGCTGATGAGCTTGGTGTGAGCGATGCCGCGCACCGTGTCGAGGTCGTTTGCTCGCCCGGCGTGTCCGCATTGCAGGGCGCTGCCGCGCGCGCTGGCGCGCCTTTGGGTCACGATTTCTGCGCGATTTCACTATCCGATTTGCTGACGCCGCGCGATGATATCTTGCGCCGCCTCCGGGCTGCGGCGGAGGGTGACTTTGTCATTGCTTTCTACAACCCTGTATCCAAAACGCGCCGCACCTTGCTGGCCGAAGCACGTGACATATTGCTCAAACATCGCCCTGCGGACACGCCTGTTATGCTGGCCTCTTCGCTTGGCCGCCCTGAAGAAAATGTCCGTTATCGCCGTTTGGAAGACTTGCAGGTCGATGAAGTCGACATGCTGACAGTTGTTCTCGTGGGCTCAAGCAACTCCAAACTGGCGCAGCTTGGCGAAGGCCCGCGCATGTATACACCGCGCGGCTATGCCCGCAAAATTGACGGCGACTTGAGCGAGCAAGCGTCATGAATGAGTTTATTGGCAAGGTGAAGACATGACCGTTTACTTTATTGGCGCGGGGCCGGGTGATCCTGAACTGCTGACACTAAAAGCGCAGCGTTTGATTGCCGCCTGCCCTGTGTGCCTCTACGCGGGATCACTGGTCCCTGAAGAGGTCGTCGCGGGCGCACCGGACGGGGCAATCGTTATGGACACTGCCGCGATGACGCTGGATGACACGCACGGCGAGATCATGGCCGCCCATGCGCGCGGCGAAGATGTGGCGCGCGTGCATTCGGGCGATCCGTCTTTGTACGGCGCGATTGCCGAACAGATACGTCGTTTGCGTGCGGATAACATTGATTACCAGATCATTCCTGGCGTGCCTGCCTATGCGGCGGCGGCGGCGGCTTTGGGCCAAGAATTGACCGTTCCAGAGATTGCGCAATCGATTGTTCTGACACGTGTCTCGATGAAAAGCACGTCGATGCCGCCAAAGGAAACGCTTGATAACTTTGCGGCAACCGGCGCAACCTTGGCGATCCATTTAGGCGTTCGCAATCTGCGCGAAATCGTTCGCGTTCTCTCGCCCCATTATGGCGAAGATTGCCCGGTGGTCGTCGCCTATCGCGTCGGCTGGCCAGATCAGATGTTCATTCGCGGGACGTTGAAAGACATCCATAAAAAGGTGCGCGCCGAGAAGATCACGCGCACGGCGCTAACGCTTGTCGGGCCTGTGCTGGGGAACATCCGCGACTTCAAGGATTCCGCGCTTTATGATCCAGCGATGCCGCATGTGTTGCGCCCCGTCGAGGGCGCGGTGCTCGAAGAGCCGATTGATTGAGCCATACCTGCGTCAGCGCAAAAACGACATTGCGTCGTATCTGGAATAGCAAAAATAACTTCAGGCAATAATTGCGTGAGGCAATCCAGATGAACTGAAGTCATGCACGAACGCCGAATACCAGAGATGCTCAGACATGCCCCTGCACCAAGCGTGCGGGGTTTTGCTGTTTTGGCAGGCATTGAAGCCGTCGCCAGAGGGATCCTGATTTCGGTGTTCCCAATCGTGATGTATCGGGCATTGCAGGACGCGGGCGTCATTTCCAAGGTGTACTTTTTGATCGGAGTTGCATCGCTGTTCGTTGGATTGTTGGTCCCCTATTTGATCCGCTTTGTACCAAGACGGTGGGTCTACGCCGCAGGCGTTATTATGTATGCGACAGGCGCCTTGCTTGCTGCATTTGGAGGGCCGTTCGCCGCAATTATCGGTCTTGCCTTTACGACCTTCGCGACAGTTGCGACCTTTGTCTGTTTCAACGCATATGTTCTTGATTACGTTTCCAAAATAGAACTTGGAAAGTTTGAAACCTCACGCTTGTTTTACAGCGCGTTAGGCTGGACAATTGGACCCGTTCTTGGCGTGTATCTATTTGGCTGGTGGAGGCCTGTACCGTTCTTGATAGCGGCCTTTGCTGCCGTGGCTATCTTGGTCATTTTCTTTATAATGCGGCTGGGCAACGGCAAGCTGATCGCCAAGAGCCGGGCCACCCCGATAAATCCATTCTCCTATTTTGAGCGCTTTGCAGCGCAACCGCGCCTGATAACAGGGTGGATATTCGCTGTGCTACGCTCTTGCGGATGGTGGGTCTATGTCGTCTACCTTCCGATCTTTTCCGTCCAGAACGGATTGGGCGAACAACTTGGTGGAATCGCGCTTTCTATTTCAAACGGGGCGCTGTTTCTCACGCCATTGATGTTCCGTTTCATGCAAAGCCATTCTGTAAGAACGGCCGTTCGAACGGGCTTTTTGATGTCAGGAATCATTTTTGTGTTGGCAGGCATAACACAAGGATTTCCGATGTTTGCCGTGCTCTGCCTGATAGCAGGTTCGTTCTTTCTGATCCTGTTGGACGTCAGTGCCGGGCTGCCGTTTTTGTTGGCCGTCAAGCCCTCTGAGCGCACCGAAATGTCAGCAATCTATTCAAGTTATCGCGATGTGTCGGGAATATTGACGCCGGGCGCAGCTTGGATGATCTTGCTTGTTGCGCCGATCTCCGGGGTCTTTGCCTTGGGCGGGATTGGGTTGGTGTCTGCTTGGCTCTTGGCAAGCAAGTTGCACCCACGGTTAGGGCAGGCGCGAATTGCTATCGAAAAACCGATGGGCATGGCAGATGAAAGCAAGGCCGGAGCGCTCGCATAGGGCGGTGTAAATGGCATCTTAGACGAGCATCATTACGATGCTCGTCCCGCCAAATGTTGATTACTGCAAATCGCCAAACGCTGCCTGTAGCCGCTCTACAGCTTCAACCACTCTTGCGCGCGGTGTTGCAAAGTTGAAGCGAAGGAAGCTTTCACCGCCTTTGCCAAAAGTTGGGCCATGGTTGGCTGCGATGCGGGCGTCCTTTTCAACACGTGCTGTGAAATCTTCGCGGCTCATGCCGGTGCCCTCAAAATCGACCCATGCGAGATATGTTGATTGCATTGCCATGGATTTGAGGCCGG
This sequence comes from Planktotalea sp., assembly GCF_049680325.1. Classification (GTDB taxonomy): domain Bacteria; phylum Pseudomonadota; class Alphaproteobacteria; order Rhodobacterales; family Rhodobacteraceae; genus Planktotalea. The sequence continues at coordinate 1,135 of NZ_JBAUHO010000151.1, read as the reverse complement.
GAATGGCATTCACGCCCGCATCGAAAACCTTTCGGTTGCCATCGAGATATTGGACCAGATCATCGACCCACACTGCGCCTTCACGGCTATAGGCTGCTTCGGCCATAAATAGGCCGAACGAATTTGGACTAAGTCCCATAGCCATCATTCGCGCGGCAAAGCGTGCACGCAGATCAGGATCGGCAATGATAACGTTGCCCGAGTGCGAACCTGCAATATTGAAGGTTTTCGTGGTAGCAGACATCATAACCAAACGATCTTCAATCCCGGAGATATTCGCCATCGGGATATGCGCCGCGCCATCAAACACAAGGTCATGGTGAATTTCGTCCGAGACGAGGATAAGTTCGTGGCGTTTTGCAAAAGCCGCGACAGCCTGCAATTCACCTTTGCTCCAAACGCGCCCTGACGGGTTATGCGGCGAGCAGAAGACAAGCATCGTTTCATTGCCGGTCATTTGCGCATCATAGGCGTCGAAATCCAGCTCGTAGCGCCCGTTATTGTTTACCATTTCGCATTCGACAACCTTGCGATCCGCCGCAGTGATAACCTTGGCAAAGGCATGATAAACAGGCGTGAACAGCACGACGCCTTCGCCCGGATTGGTAAAGGCGTCAACACACATAGACGTTCCGTTAACGAGGCCATGCGTGGTAAAAATACTCGCTGGGTCGACTTTCCAGCCGTGGCGGGTTTCCATCCACCAGCAGATCGCCTCGCGGTAGGGGGCGTCATTGCCGTAATAGCCATAAACACCATGTTCGTGCATCTTGGCGACAGCATCGGACACGCATTTTGGCGGGCGGAAATCCATATCCGCGACCCACATAGAAATACCATCATTGGCTGGCACGCCGTAGATCGCCTCCATTGAGTCCCATTTTACCGAGTGGGTGCCAAAACGGTCGATGATCTCGTCGAAACTCATAGGGTCTTCTCCTGTTATTCAACAGGGACGCTACCGATTTACAGCAAATCTGCAAGGCCCGTTGCAGCGCGCGCAATGCTGGCTTAAATGCATGGGCATGAAACGCAAGATACTGATCCATCCCGACCCGCGACTGAAAAAGGTCTGCGCTGCTTTGCCCGACATCTCGGATGAACTGCGCACGCTCGCTGATGATATGCTGGAGAC
>NZ_JBAUHO010000150.1:0-26764 GCF_049680325.1 Planktotalea sp. | reverse complement strand
GAGATCGCCCTCAAAAGGCTGGTTTTGCCAACGCCGTTGGTGCCCATGACACATGTCACATCGCCCAAACGCGCCTGCATGGAGATGTCATAGAGGATTTGCGAATTGCCATAATGCAGACAGAGGTTTTCAATATTTAGCATGGTCTATCGCCCTAGATAGACGTCGATGACGTCTTGGTTTTTGGTCACATGATCGAGTGAGCCTTCGGCCAGAACCGACCCTTCATGGAGCACCGTCACTTTACAATCTAGGCGGCGCACAAACTCCATATCGTGCTCGACAACCACGACAGCGCGGGTCTTGGCAGCCTCGACCAGGATAGCTGTCGTCTTTTCGCGCTCGGCCGGGGTCATGCCCGCTGCGGGTTCATCTACCAGCAAAAGCTGCGGTTCTTGTGCCAAGAGCATGCCGATTTCCAGCCATTGCTTTTGTCCATGGCTTAACTCTCCGGAGACACGCTGTAGCGCATCCTCCAAGCCGATCTGCGCAGCGAGATCTTCGACGCGGGCAAAGTCGGATCTAGACGGTTTGAAAAACAGCACAGCGAATGGCGCGCGATCTTTGCGCAGAGCCATCATCAGGTTCTCTTGAACAGTCTGTTCTTCAAACACGGTTGGCTTTTGGAACTTACGTCCGATGCCCCCTTGGGCGATCTTTGCCTCGGAGAGGCCAATAAGCGAGACATTCTTGTCGCCCCAGCGGATATAGCCCTCATCAGGGCGCGTTTTGCCCGTAACAATGTCCATGAAGGTGGTCTTGCCTGCACCATTCGGTCCAATGACAACGCGCAGTTCCGCATTAGAAATCTGAAAGGACAGATTGTTAATTGCGCGAAAACCATCAAAACTGACGGTGACACCCGAAACTTCCAGAAGCGTGCTCATGTCTCTGTCTCCTTGGGCTTGCGCTTGAGTAAATCAATCAAACCACCCATCCCGTTTGGCGCATAAAGTGTGACCAGAACGAAACTGAAACCGAGCAAGACCAGCCACCAATCCACCCATTTCACGGTGTAGAATCCGAGGTTCACGTCAGGGGCTTGCCCGCCTGTGAACCAGCTGGACACAAGACTGACAAAGGCCGTGCCAATTACTGCGCCATAAAGCCTGCCGCGCCCGCCGATGGCGACCCATACGGCGAGGTAGATCGAGGCGATTGGCGCAACTTCAGCTGGATTGATGATGCCTGCCTGCGGATAATAAAGCGCGCCAGCGATGCCAGAAATGCAGGCGGTCAAGGTGAACACCGCCAGCTTGTAGCTCTCGACGGAGTAGCCCAGAAAGCGCACCCGGGCCTCGTTATCGCGAATACCGCGAATGACCGAACCGAATTTGCCAGAAACGATCCAGGCTACCAGCAAATAGCCAAGCGCAAGCGCAAGGGCAGAGGCCCAGAAGAACCAGAGCGATACCACCGATTGCGGGGCGGTAACGCCGGGTAGGTTTTGCAGACCCGACAGCCCGTTATTGCCACGCAAACCGCTGGCGTTCTGGAAAAGGTAAAGCGACAGGCCCAATGTCATCGCCTGCGTCAGGATCGACAAATAGACACCCGTGACGCGGCTGCGAAATGCCAGCCAGCCGAAGACCAGCGCGAACAGGCCGGGCACAAGCACCACAAAGGCCAGTTGCAAAAACAAGCTATCAGAAAAAGCCCAGATCAAAGGAAACTCACTGCTTCCGACGACGCCGAAAATCTGGTTGCCAATACCTGCGCTTATTTCCTCTGGCGTCGGTGGTAGCACCCCTTCCGCGAGGGAATTCACAACGATCTGGCGGGTGCGTTCATACATCAGCCACATGCCGATCATGTAGCCCCCAAGCCCGAAAAAGGCGAATGTACCAAGCGACAGGATACCCATGTAGCCCCAGATCAGATCCATCGCGACCGCGATCAGGCACAGACAGAGCGTCTTGCCCAAGGTCTTGACGAAACTGGTCGATATCAGACCCACGCCAAAGCCCTCGGAAAGGACGGTCACCAGCAGCGTGAACAGTGCCAGCATGGATAGGAAAATCAAAACGGATGGATTGCGCGCAATAAATGATCTGTGCATGGCTTAATCCCCCGCCGCGCGACCCTTGAGGGCGATAATCCCTCGTGGTCTGAACTGAATGAAAATGATGATAAAGAGGATCATGTAGGTCTGTGCTGCCAACGTGTTTGAAGGGTTGAGCCATTCGACGCTTTTCTGGAAGCCGCCGATCATTGCGGCCCCCGCGAGCGTGCCCCAGATATTGCCTACGCCGCCAACGACGACGGTCATAAAACTTTGAACGATGTAATCGCTGCCCATTTCTGAGGTGACTTTGGCGAACAGCCCAATGGCAACGCCGGCAATGCCCGCAATGCCGGAACCAAGGCCGAAGGTTAGCATGTTCACGCGGTCGGGATTGATGCCCATGCTCGCAGCCATCTTGGGATTCTGCGTGACGGCGCGGGTTTCCAGGCCCAACCGCGTGCGCTTCATGATGAACAGGAACAGGCCCAGAAACAGCAAGGCAAGAATGAAGATTGCGATACGAATGTAGCTGATCGACACAACGTCATTTATCATCCAAGCGCCGTCCAGCCATGCAGGCGCTGTCAAAGGACGTGCCTGTGTGCCAAACACGTTCTTGGCCAGTTGTTGTAGTGCGATGGAGACACCGAAGGTGGCCAACAAAGTCTCCAACGGGCGATGAAAGAGCCAGCGCACAACCAACCGCTCCAGTGCGACGCCTGCGGCAAAAGTCACGACAAAGGCCAAAGGGACCGCGATGATGATAGAGGCCGTGTGATTGGTGATGAAAAGCTGAACCACATAGCCCGTATAGGCCCCCATCATGATAAACTCGCCATGGGCCATGTTGATGACCCCCATGACGCCAAAGGTGATGGCAAGGCCGATGGCCGCGAGGAAATAGATCGAGGCGAGAGAGAGTGCATCCAGCCCCAGGTCAGCGGCTTGGCTGATGGCAACGCGTGTTTCGGATTTCGCAAGAGCAGCCTGCGCAGCATCGGTCACGGCAGCGGAAGGTTCATCGAAGACCTCAAAGAAACGATACTCTGCAAGGCTTGCGTCTATATCTGACGGGGTCACGCGCGGCGGCGCTTTGCCCGCGCTTACCAGCCCGTCATATGCTTTGTCGCGCATAGCTTCTGTCGAGAGTTGGCCAACAGAAATTCCCGCAATGCGACCCCCTTCGACGTTGTTTTCTAGCGCAGCATCGCGGGCATCATGGGTAATCTCGACAGGGGCATCACCTGCGGCCACCAATAGGCCGTAGGCATCACTGCGGGTTAGCGCATCGCTGCCGATTTGCAATTCTTGCGCGATGTTCGCGATTGGCGGCGTCCCCGCTTTTGTTACGATGCGTTTGGTGCTCAGGATCGGGTTCAGCGTTGCGCGAAAATCAACGCCCAGATCACCTGCCATCGCGTTGATCGCGGCGACGCGCGCAGGCACATCGGTGTCATAGGCCATGGTCATCAAGCGTTCCAAGCGCGTTTTACGGCTTAGAATGTCCGGTTCAGTTTCGCTCGCAATCGAGGCGCGCAGCGGCGCAAGAAGTGCGACTTCCGGATCGCGGGAAATTGAATCAAGCGCGCTGCTGCGCTTGGTGACATCAGGATCACTCAGTTGAAACTGTACCAAGGCTGTCGCAATCATCGCGCGCACGCCGCTGTTGGGCTTAAGCTGCTTCAGATCGCTGGAAGCAAAGTTGCCAACCAGCGTATTGTCTTGCAAATCAAGCAACGCATATGTGCCGTCCGCGTTTTTGGTCGCCGCATAGAAATGGCCGTCAGAAGCGCGCTGCCACATATTCTTGGCCTGCCATTGCTCAAGCACATTTTGCATCTGAGGCAAGCCGCTTTGCACAAGTGCGTCAATCGCAGGACCAATCGTGCGGCGCGAGCTTTTTTCAATCAAGGCGCGCTGGCTTTGCAGCACGTCCTGAACGGTGATCGGCTGGGCTGAAGCAAGCGACGTCATTAACAGCGCAGCAAAGACTGCGAGCAGCAGGGTCTTCATAAAAAATTCCGGGAAATCAGAGGAATGGGGGCACGCGTGTCGCGTGCCCCCTGTTTGCAGGATTAGTAGTTGGACAGAGTCTGAACGCAGCTCTTTGTTTCGGTGTTGTACATACCGCAGCCCAGGTCTTTCCAATCCGAGACCAGCTTGGCGGACTCTGGTAGGTAGTCTGTCCAGGCATCGCCAGGCACTTCAGCTGTCTGGCTGATAATGTCGAACTGACCCTCTGCCGTGATCTCGCCGATCAGAACGGGCTTGGCGAGGTGGTGGTTAGGTAGCATGACCGCTGTGCCACCCGTCAGGTTCGGAAACTCCTGACCATACATTGCCGTGCGCACGGCATCGACGTCAGCGGTGCCCGCTGCTTCAACCGCATTTACCCACATGTTAAAGCCGATGTAGTGGGCTTCCATCGGATTGTTTGTGACGCGCTCTTCGCCCATGCGGGCCTTCCACGCGGCGATCCATTCGGCGTTGGCAGGTGTGTCAGCAGATTGGAAATAGTTCCATGCTGCAAGGTGGCCGACGAGGTTGCTTGTGTCGAGGCCAGAAAGTTCTTCTTCACCTACAGAGAAAGCAACAACAGGAATGTCATCCGCAGAGATGCCCGCCGCGGACAGTTCTTTGTAAAAGCCGATGTTCGCATCGCCATTGATGGTCGAAATCACGCCGACCTTTTTGCCGTCTGCACCAAGGGCGACAACATCAGCCACGATCTTTGACCAATCGGAATGGCCGAAGGGCGTGTAGTTCACAAAGATATCACTCTCTGCGATGCCTTTGGACTTGAGATAGGCCTCAAGGATGTTGTTCGTGGTGCGTGGATAGACATAGTCGGTGCCAAGCAGTGCGAATTTTTCGATGCCGAGTTCTTCAAGGAAGTAGTCAGTTGCTGGAATGGCTTGCTGGTTCGGGGCCGCGCCAGTGTAGAACACGTTCTTGGAGCTTTCTTCGCCTTCGTACTGCACAGGGTAAAAGAGCAGACCGTTCAGCTCTTCTATGTCTGGCAATACGGACTTGCGGCTGACGCTTGTCCAGTTGCCGAAGATCACATCAACGTCCTGAACTGTCAGTAGTTCGCGCGCTTTTTCAGCAAACAGTGGCCAGTCAGAGGCGGGATCGACAACAGCCGCCTCAAGTTGGCATCCCAAAACGCCGCCTTTGGCGTTCTGCTGCTCAATAAGGGTCAACATGGTGTCTTTCAGGGTCGTTTCCGAAATCGCCATTGTTCCAGAGAGCGAGTGCAATACACCCACTTTGATCGGGCAATCAGCAGCGATTGCGGGCATGGCCGTCGCCATCGTGAGAGCGGTGAGAAGAGCAGAGGTAGTTTTCATGTGGTTTCTCCGCGCAGGGACGCCGCCCTGTCTTGCTCTCGCAAGGCATGGGCTTTAGCTATTCCCTGCAACCTAAGTGTTGCAAACAGTGTGGCGGCCGAGGTGAGGTCCAATTCATACGGTCGCCGCACACCCCATTTTGATCTTCGCCTAAAACGGACGTCAGGGGATGGGCTATCGTTGCTGCGACGCAGCAAATAGGGCAATTGCCTGACCTCGAAATTTTCCAAATCGCCGCAAAATGCTCAATTATTGAGCGCTGACGACTGTCGCTGCCTCTAAAATAAACAAACGCAGTATGCAGCGCCAGAATCTTCAGCGAAAGACTGCAAATCCGGGGAGCACTGTGATCGAACGAGGGTAGATCATCGTTCCGCTGGAGAGTAAAAATCAATCAGTTCACTGCTATAAACACGGGTGCCGCAAACATTGCCCAACCGCGTGCCTTGGGCGCAGCAAGACTGTCAGTTCTTCGGGACAAGGCTGGCGTGACGCGGGTTCAGGACCTGCGGCAATCAGGATCTCTCAAGCTCGTTTTCCCGCAAACCCATAGCCCCGATGTAGAGGCGATTCTCGTCAACACTGCTGGCGGCATTACGGGCGGGGACAGGTTTTCGTTGGATGTTGCTGTTGAAAAGGGCGCGGTATTGACCGTGACGACCCAAGCGGCAGAGCGCGCTTATCGCGCTCAAAATGGTGAAGTCGGGCGCGTCACTGCCAAGGTGAACGTGCAAGACGGTGCATATCTAAAATGGCTGCCCCAAGAACTAATCCTGTTCAATCGCTGCGCGCTGCAACGACGTCTGGAAATAAACCTATCCGCTCACGCAGGTTTGTTGATGGTCGAACCGATCGTCTTCGGTCGTGCTGCGATGCTTGAGGTTCTGAGCGATGTCCACTTTGAGGACCGCATCGCAATCACCCGCGCAGCGCGTCCGCTTTATCGTGATGGCATGGACCTGATGGGCAATGGCGCCGCCCATTTGGCCCGCCGCGCAATCGCAAACGGGGCAGGGGCCATGGCAAGCGTTGTCATGGTTTCGCCCGAAGCTGAAAGCCGCTTGAGCGCTATTCGCGCTTTGCTCCCAAGCACGGCAGGTGCCAGCCTTTTGAGCGATACAGTCTTGGTGGTCCGGCAGCTTGGGGCGGACAGTTTCGAGCTACGCAAAAGCCTGATCCCAATCCTGAAACACCTTTCCGATAACACCCTTCCTCTGTCCTGGAGCCTTTAGTTCATGCAACTGACCCCCCGTGAAAAAGACAAGCTGCTGATAGCCATGGCGGCCGAAGTGGCCCGCAAGCGTCTGGCGCGCGGCGTCAAACTAAACCATCCCGAAGCGATTGCTTTGATAACCGATGCGGTTGTCGAGGGTGCGCGCGACGGGCGCTCTGTCGCGGATATGATGGAGGCGGGTGGCCACGTCATTACGCGCGATCAATGTATGCAGGGCATCGCGGAGATGATCCACGAAGTGCAGGTCGAGGCCACTTTTCCCGACGGGACCAAACTGGTCACTGTCCACAATCCCATTCGATAGGAACCTGCCATGATCCCTGGAGAACTTTTTCCTGTTAAGGGCACGCTGACCCTGAACGCAGGTTCATCGGCAATCACCCTAATAGTCGCCAACACGGGCGACCGCCCCGTGCAGGTTGGCAGCCATTACCATTTTGCCGAAACCAATCCTGCTCTCGATTTTGATCGCGCCGCGGCGCGTGGTCTGCGGCTTGATATCGCCTCTGGCACGGCCGTTCGCTTTGAACCGGGCCAGCGGCGCGAAGTGCAGCTGATCCCGATCGGCGGTGCACGCAAGATTTTTGGTTTCAACGCTCACGTCATGGGAGAGCTATAAATGAGTCGCGAAATTTCCCGCGCGCAATATGCGGCGATGTATGGCCCCACAACGGGCGACAAACTGCGCCTTGCCGATACCGATCTGGTTATCGAGGTAGAGCGCGATCTGACCACCTACGGTGAAGAGGTAAAATTCGGCGGCGGCAAGACCATTCGCGACGGCATGGGACAGTCTCAAGTTACCCGTGCAGGTGGCGCGGTGGACACCGTCATTACGAATGCGTTGATCGTGGATCATTCCGGCATCTACAAAGCAGATGTCGCACTGAAGAACGGCTTGATCCATGCCATTGGCAAGGCGGGCAACCCGGACACGCAATCCGGCGTCGATATCATCATTGGCCCCGGCACTGAAATCATCGCAGGCGAAGGGCGTATTCTGACCGCAGGCGGCATGGACAGTCACATCCACTTTATCTGCCCGCAGCAGATGGAGGACTCTCTGCATTCTGGTGTCACCACTTGTTTCGGCGGTGGCACAGGCCCTGCACATGGCACACTTGCCACGACCTGCACGCCCGGTCCTTGGCACATCGGGCGCATGCTCCAGTCCTTTGATGGCATCCCTATGAACATCGGCCTGTCGGGTAAGGGCAATGCCAGCCAGCCCGACGCATTGCGCGAAATGGTTAAAGGTGGCGCCTGCGCGCTGAAACTGCATGAGGATTGGGGTACCACCCCTGCTGCGATTGATTGCTGCCTCACGGTCGCGGACGAAATGGATGTGCAGGTGATGATCCACACCGACACCCTGAATGAGAGCGGCTTCGTCGAACAAACGGTTGGCGCCATCAAGGGCCGCACGGTCCATGCGTTCCATACTGAAGGGGCAGGGGGCGGACACGCGCCGGATATCATCAAGATTTGCGGCGATGCCAATGTGCTGCCCTCTTCCACCAACCCGACGCGGCCCTTTACGGTGAACACGTTGGAAGAGCATCTGGATATGCTCATGGTCTGTCACCACCTCGATAAATCCATCCCCGAAGACATCGCTTTCGCCGAAAGCCGCATCCGCCGCGAAACCATTGCGGCCGAAGATATCCTTCACGATATGGGCGCGTTTTCGATCATCGCCTCGGACAGTCAGGCAATGGGCCGTGTGGGCGAGGTTCTGATCCGCACGTGGCAAACCGCCGACAAGATGAAGAAACAGCGCGGTGCCTTGCCCGAGGAAACGGGCGATAACGACAATATGCGTGTGCGCCGATATATTGCGAAATACACGATCAACCCTGCCATTGCCCAAGGCGTCGGCCATGTAATTGGCGATATTTCCGTTGGCAAGCGTGCCGATCTGGTGCTTTGGAATCCTGCATTCTTCGGCGTAAAGCCGGAAATGGTCCTGATGGCGGGCAGCATTGTCGTGGCGCAGATGGGTGATCCCAATGCGTCAATCCCGACGCCGCAGCCCGTCTACAGTCGTCCTATGTTTGGTGCTTACGGTTCGGCGCTGCGTCATACCTCGGTCAGCTTTGTCTCGGGCGCGGCGCAGGATGCGAATATCGGTGAAACGCTGGGTCTGGCCAAGCAAACTATCGCCGTGCGTAACACCCGCACCATTGGCAAGGCGGATATGATCCTGAACGATGCGCTGCCGAATATAGAAGTGCATCCCGAAACCTATGAGGTGCGCGCGGATAGTGTTCTGCTCACCTGTCAGCCTGCCGAAGTCCTGCCGATGGCGCAGCGCTATTTCATGTTCTAGGAGCCTGCTATGACGACGCTTCCCATCGCCCAGACCCTGCACCGCAAAGGTCATTGGAACGGTCCTGCACTAACCTGCGAGCTGGACTACACCGAACGCTTCTTGCGCCGTAAACGGCTTAACGCAGTTTCTGGTGAAGCCTTTGTTGTCGATCTCGCGCAAACCACTTCGCTTGACGATGGGGATGCGCTGGAACTTGATAACGGTACGCTGGTCAAGATCAGCGCCAGCGCTGAGGCACTTTACAAAGTGTCGGGTGATGATCTTGTGCGTCTTGCTTGGCATGTTGGCAACCGCCATACGCCTTGCCAGATCAAGGCGAATCACCTGTTGATCCAGGCAGATCCGGTGATCGGGCATATGCTTGAACATCTTGGTGCGACGGTCGCGCCACTAAGCGCGCCCTTTACACCCGAAGGCGGCGCATATGGGCACGGACGCACCCATGCGCATGAACATGTGGCGACTGCGCATGAGCATTGAAAATGATGTTCTGATCCTTGGCCAATGGCTCTCGCCCGCTTTTCCGGTGGGGGCCTTTGCCTATTCGCACGGGTTGGAAACAGCGATCCAGTCAGGAACGATTAGCTGCGCAAGCGATCTGGAAATGTGGCTAGGGGATGTGCTGGAACACGGCTCTGGCCGCAACGATTGCATCCTTCTGCGCGCGGCCTATCAGTGCGATGGCCCGGACGCTTTGCGCGATGTGAACGATATCGCCTTGGCGGTTTCCGCTTGTGCCGAACGCGTGTTTGAAACGCAGCTGCAAGGCGCTGCTTTCAGCAAGACATCAGCGGCTATCTGGGGCAGCGGTACGCCTGATCTTTGCTACCCGCTCGCGGTTGGTGCGGCCGCTGCAAAGCAACAGCTCGACGTTGATCTCACCGCTGCCTTCTATCTGCACGCCTTCACGAGCAATCTGGTTTCCGCCGCTGTACGCGCCGTTCCTTTGGGCCAGACCGAGGGGCAAAAGGTGCTCGCCGCGCTCACCCCGCTTTGCCAGCGGATCGCGCGAGATAGCAAAACAGCGACGCTGGATGATCTTAGCAGCACTGCCTTCCTCTCGGACATCGCGGCAATGCAACATGAAACGCTTCAACCAAGGATTTTCCGCTCATGACACAGCTCAACGGTCCTTTGCGCATTGGCATCGGCGGCCCCGTTGGTGCCGGTAAAACCACTCTGACGGCCTGCCTTGCACGAGAGTTGCAAAAGCGCTTTTCGATCGGGGTAATCACCAACGATATCTACACCCAAGAGGACGCAGAGGCGTTGATGCGGATGCAGATACTGCCCTTGGATCGCATCATCGGGGTGGAAACAGGTGGCTGTCCACATACGGCCATTCGCGAAGACGCCTCTATCAATCTCGCCGCCATTGCACAGATGCAAAAGCGGCACAGCGACCTTGATATCGTGTTGATCGAAAGCGGCGGTGACAATCTTTCCGCGACGTTCAGTCCTGAACTCGCGGATGTGACCATCTACGTCATCGATGTGGCCGCAGGTGAAGATATTCCGCGCAAGGGCGGGCCTGCTTTGACCAAATCAGACATTCTGGTCATCAACAAAGCCGACCTTGCGCCGCATGTTGGGGCCTCTTTAGAGGTCATGAATCGTGACTGCGAAAAGATGCGTGGCGGACGCCCCTATTTTTTCTGTTCTCTACGCAACAGCGACGGAGTCCAGGACGTTTTGAAAAGCTTGTTAGAAATAGGCGGGATGACGGGCGACAATGATGTTCTGCATTGAAATTGAACGTAGGCCAAAGCCCTTCATCACGAACAGATTGCGCAGCCCTGTTATGGGCTGCGCACTTTAGAACATAGCATTAACTGGTCTAGCCATCAGTCGTTGTCGTGACCATCGCTGTCACTATCATGCCCGCTATCGTTATCGCTGCCGCCATGATCCGACCCACTTGATCCGTGATCTGAATCACGGTCGTGACCTTCACTATGGCCGCGACCATGATCGCGATCATCGTCATTTTCGCTGTGGTTACGATCGTTATCATCGTTGTCAGCGTGGCGATCATCGCCAGAAGAGCGACCGTAATCGTCCGACGTGACTTTGCCAGTTGCTGCGTTGAATGACACGTCGCGATGTTTGCCATTGCCTTGGGATGATACGGTCACTTGGTTTCCGTTCCGGGTTACACCCGTCACTGTATATCCTTGATCCGCAAGCTGTGAGCGGACGCTTTCAACCGCAGATTGGGCAGAAGCAAACGTTGTCATAAGCAATGTCGCGGCGAGTGTGAAAGATGTGAGTTTCATGGTATTTTCCTTTGAGATTTGAAGTTGAGGTTTTAGTCTTGGTTTAGAAAGAGCTTCGTCAGTGGCCTTTGTTCTTGCGGCCAGTGAACATTGATTTCACAAGGTTTTCTTTGTGCTCAAAGCTTGCAAACAGGACGCCAGCGATGTGCAGAGCAATCAGAATGAGCGATGCGCTTACAAAGGCTTCGTGAAGGTCTTCGACCCATTCAGCGCCCCAGAATGCATCCATCGTCATCATGTACCCGCTCACGCCGATGGCGCTTAGGGTGACGAGAAGAGCGATCACCATCGCCCCGCCTGCGGGATTATGGCCAAGGTAGCGCTTTGCTTTGAAAGCGACGCTATCCCTGAGGAACGCAATGATCGTCGAGGGACGGTAGACGAAGTCCGTAAAGCGGGCGTGGGTGCTGCCGATCAGGCCCCAGACAAGTCGAAAGGCGATCAATCCGATGACCACATATCCGACTTTGATGTGAAGCTTTTCCCATGCGTCGCCTGACACATATGCTGCAACAAAGGCGGCAAGCAGGGACCAGTGAAAAATCCTGACAAGCGGATCCCAGACCGTGGCGGTTTCTGGCGGCACTTCGCCACCGGTTTCCGCCTTGAGCCCATGAGTGCCCATCAGTCGTCGTTCTCGGTGCCAAGCAGTTCGCCAGACATTGGATCGACCAGCAACTCGACGCGTTTGCCTTTTGCGTCCAGCGCATAAATCTCGTAGCAACCGTCCTCTGACTTGAGGTTTTTAACGTCATAGCCTTTTTCGGCATACATGCTTGTCAGCTCTGCTTTGGACATCCACTGGTCCTGAGACGGGCTGTCGCACTTTTTACCCGAGGCAAAGGCAGGCGCAGAAAGCAAAGTGACAGCGATAACAGATGCGATAATCTTGGACATGGTGTGTTTCCTATTTGGAGAGCGATGTTGCTCGTTTCGATGAGCCTTTCTCGCATACCCAAAATGACACCTGCCTGATCACGGCTGTCAGCAAACTGTAATTTATGAAACGCTATGTAGGAATCATGTCTTTGAAATCAGCGGGCGCTCGTATGAGAACCAAATATTTGAAATATTTTTGTCTTGCGGCGTGCCTTGCGGCACCGATCGCCAGCGCGTCTGATGATGGCGATGATGCGCGTTTCGCAACCCAGCAGCTGCGCGAGGGCAAAATTCTGCCCCTCAGCGAAATTCTTTCGCGCGTTGAACATGTCACTGGCGGCAACGTGCTTGAGGTTGAAGCCGAGCATGAAGATCACGGCTTGGTCTACGAGGTCTATTTTCTCGATCCGAATGGTCAACGCCATGAAATATACGTCGACGCCGCAACTGGCGAAATCCTGAAACAAAAACTGGATGATAACTCTGATGCGCGTTCTCGTGATTGAAGACGATGATCGCATCCGCGAGGATGTGACCGCCGCGCTGGAAGCTGCAGGTTATGTCGTTGATAGCGAATCCTCTGGCGAGGAAGGATGGTTCCTTGGAGACACCGAAACCTACGGCGCTGTGATCTTGGACCTGGGCCTTCCGCAGATGGACGGGTTGAGCATTCTGAAGCGTTGGCGCAAGGAAGAACGGACGATGCCTGTTCTGGTGTTAACCGCACGTGGATCATGGAGCGAGCGTGTCGAGGGGATTGATGCGGGCGCTGATGATTACCTTCCCAAACCCTTTCATATGGAAGAACTTCTGGCGCGGCTTCGCGCCATTGTTCGCCGCTCTAGCGGGCAGGCGTCATCCGTTATCAAAGTGGGCAAGGCTGAACTTGACGAGCGTCAGATGCGCATCAGCGTGCGCGGGGTTCCGATAAGCCTGTCGCCACAAGAATACCGCTTGATTTCGTATCTTATGCTGAACAACGGCCGCGTCGTTTCGCAACAGGAACTGGCAGAACATCTTCAATCCGTTCACTTCGAACGCGAGTCGAATGCGGTGGAAGTTCTGGTTGCGCGCGTGCGTCGTAAATTGCCTGCATCCATCATCGAAACGCGCCGTGGTTTCGGGTATATTGTGCCAGCCGTTGCAGGTTCGAAATGAAGCTGAAGTCGCTGCGCCTTCGCCTGACGCTTTACGCGTCCTTGATTGTCCTTGGCGCGATTGTGATGACTGGCATTGGTTTAAGCTACCAATTCCAACGCCACATCGAGCGTCGTGTCGGACAGGAGTTAAATGCGCATCTGACCCAAATCATCGGTGATCTCAGGTTCGACGATAACGCGGCACCAAGCTTGGCAAGGCAGCTTTCCGATCCGCGTTTTGGGCGCATATTCGGAGGGCTGTATTATCAGGTTTTGTCAGAGAACGGCGAAGTGCTGCTAAAATCGCGCTCCCTTTGGGACACGCAGCTTGCACTGCCCGATGATGACTTGGAGGCAGGTGATTTACACATCCACACCCATCCCGGCCCGAACGATAGCTCGCTTTTGGTGCATGAGCGGGTCGTGACCTTCGATAAAGGTGCGAAACCGATAAGACTTCGGATATCTGTTGGCATCGACAAAGGCGAAATTCTGGCGCTGCGCAACGGATTTTCCGAAGATATTTTCCTTCTGTTAGCTCTCCTGGCTGCAATTCTGCTCTTGGGTTTCGCTGCGCAAATTAGCGCGGGTATGCGTCCGCTGGATGCGCTTCGCAAAAACGTGGCGGGCATTCGCTCGGGAAATACGCTTAGGTTGGAAGGCGAGGTTCCATCAGAAGTTGCCCCGCTGGTTGAAGAAGTGAACGGGCTACTTGATCTGCAAGATCAAAATATGATCCGCGCGCGTGATCGTGCCGCGGATATGGCGCATGGCTTGAAGACACCGCTGACGGCCCTGGCATCGGACGTGACTAGGCTGCGCAAAAAAGGCGAAACCGAGCTAGCGGATGATATCGAAGAATTGGGTCTTCGCATGCAGCGCCACCTTGATCGCGAACTTGCGCGGGCGCGCCTGCGCCATAGCGTTGCGAGCGTCAGAACCGATGCCAGCCCGGCAATCGATGCCATTCTTCGTACGCTTGTACGCACACCGTTCGGAGCACCTTTGCGCCTTACCAACAATGTTCCCGAGGGTGTTTCACTTGCCATGGAGCCCGATGATTTCAACGATGTTTTGGGAAATCTTCTGGAAAATGCCTGCCGCTACAGTGCCAGCTGGGTTCAAGTTGATATCGTTCAGACGGAAATCCAAACCTTTTTGAAGGTAACGGATGACGGCCCCGGCCTAAGTGCCCCGCAAATCGAGAATGTTGCACGGCGGGGGAAAAGACTGGATAGCTCGGGGCACGGCGCAGGTCTTGGGCTTTCGATTGTGGGCGACATTCTAGAGGCCTATGGCGGTGAGTTGACGTTTCAAAACAACGCCCCGAAAGGCCTCATTGCGATTGCGCAACTTCCTAACCGACTTGCATAGATGTCGTGTTAACAGTGTTCGCGGGCGCAAAAACCTGCGTACACTGGTTCTAGACATATCAAAGGCATAGCGAAGACCGGTATTGCAATTGATTGATCCCGATTAGGAGCGACGCCCATGGTAGAAGCGGAGACATTTGAGTTCTTGGCGGATCTCGCAGCGAACAACCGCAAAGCCTGGATGGACGCGCACCGCCCTGAGCGTGACGATGCCTTGCGTAATTTCATGGGTATCGCGATCACGCTGCACGACTATGCGGATCGCTTCGATCCTTATTTGGCAGACGCCAAGTTCAAGCCGAAACAAAGCTATTCCAAATTCTTCCAAGAGTCGCGTGATCGCTTGGGGCGTGATCTGTACCGTGCAGAGGTCGATGTTTTTGCCAACGCTGGAAACCCTGATGAAGAGGTAGGTTACTATCTTCATATCGAACCCGGGAACTGTCATGCAGGCGCTGGGCTTTTTCGACCCTCTAAGGTTGGGCTTGCCGCGCTACATCGCCGCTTGCAAGATGAACCGAAGGGGCTGGACGAGATCGTCGCAGACCCGGATTTCAAAGCAGTGTTCGCAGATGGGATCGTCACCCGAAAAATGCTAAGCACCGTGCCAAGCGGTTTTGACGACAAAGACCCAGCTGCGCCCTATCTGAAAATGGTTGGCTTGGGTTGCCGCAAAGATCTGCCTGACGCATTGTTGCTCGACGATGACGCAATTGACGAGCTGATTGACATCTTTCGCGCGGCAAGCCCACTGGTGCGTTTCTTCGCCTGAACGGGCGCTTTAGTCTGGCAGCAGTGCATTCTGCACTGTCTCATCCCAACCAAGATAGAATGTATCCCCGTCACGGATCACCGGACGGGCCATCAGTTTGGGCTTTGCGGCGATCTGCGCTTCGGCTTCTGAATGTTTCAGCCAATCGCTAAGTCCGCGCCAATCGTTCGTTGTGCGATCAACCAGACGATCGCCGAATTCGACAATCAACTCTGCCAATTCTGCTTCGCTCAATGGCTCTGCCCTTACATCGCGAAAGCTGACGTCTTTGCCCGCCGCCTGCATTGCTTTGAAGGCTTTCTGGCTCAACGCACAGGTGTTCAATCCATAGATCATCATTGGGCAGTTTCCTTTATGCGCCGACGTCTTAAAGGTTTCACAAAAAACCCCCGTCGTCATCAGACAACGGGGGGTTTTCTTTTTTCAACGTCGTAGAGTGACTAGATCACCCTTCGCGTTCCAATTTCTTACGCGCCAATTTACGGGCGCGACGGATCGCTTCGGCTTTTTGTCGAGCGTTTTTCTCGGACGGCTTCTCGAAATGTTGCTTGAGCTTCATTTCACGAAAAACGCCTTCCTTCTGGAGCTTTTTCTTTAGAACCCGAAGCGCTTGATCGACATTGTTATCGCGAACACTAACCTGCATGTGGTTTTCACCACCTTTCTGGTTGAATTTGCAAGGATTTGCAGGAACGAGCGGCATAACAACCCCGTGCTGGAATGTACAGGGCAACGCCAGTCGTCAGGCCAGATGATTGCAAACATCACCCACAGGCCGCGTGTTCTAAGCGGCACCATATCCCGCGCGACGACCGAACACAGCGCCAGATGTCAGGCCAGAGCCGCCGGGATAGCCTGCGAAAAAGACACCGCCGACCAGTTCGCCGCAGGCAAACAAACCCGGGATGGCATTGCCGTCAGTGCCGAGAACCTTGCCAGACGCGTCGACCTTCAAGCCGCCATAGGTGAAAGTGATGCCGCCTGTAACGGGGTAAGCGCGAAACGGACCTGTTTCGATCTTTTGCGCCCAATGGGATTTCGGTGGCGTTAGGCCGTTCGTGCCTTTGCCATCCAGGACCGTGGGATCGAAAGCCACGTTATCGTTCACTGCGTTGTTGTACTTTGTGAGTGTGGTAAGGGCAGCACCTGCATCGACACCTTCCATCAACTGCGTTAACTCTTCTAGCGTGTCCGCCTCGACGAAATGCGCATCGTGAAAACGATACTCGCCGTAGAGCAAATCAAACACCTTGCTATCAAATACCTGCCACGCGAATTGCCCCGGCTGTCTTAGGATTTCGCCGCCGAATTGCGCGTAGGTATAATTACGAAAGTTCGCGCCCTCATCAACAAAGCGAGCACCGTTCGCATTCAACATTACCCCAAGGAAGTATGATATCTTGCGGTAGTTCTTACGCTCGCTTGGTGGTAGATCAAGCCCGCCGAAGTCTGCCATATGCAAATCCATCGGTGTGGCGTGGCACCCAGAATATAGCCCATATTCCATTGCGCCTGCTGCTATCGCCATGCGAAGCCCGTCACCGGTATTGTGGGGCGTTCCGCGCACTTTGGCGGCTTTCCAGTCAGTGCCCATGCGTTCAACGCGCATTTCTTCATTCGCCTCAAATCCACCAGAGGCAAGAATGACCGCATCTGCGAGGATTTCTTCGTCGCCAACCTGCACGCCAACAACGCGGCCGTCCTCTATGACCAGCCCGGTCACAGCAGCGTTGTAGCGTACCTTTCCGCCCATGCGCTCCACTGCTGCTAGCTCCATATCGAAAAGCCCGACGCCTTCGTTTTCGGCGGCCAGCGTCAAGCCGCCCCAAAAGACATGCTGGCCATCTTTTTCAAAACTCTGGCGGCTATAGATCGGCTCGAACTTGACGTCATGCGAAGCCAGCCAGCGCATCGTCTCGCCTGATTTTTCGATCAATGCTTGCTGCTCTTGCGACAATGCACGCCCGTCATTGAAGCCAAGTAGATCTTCGCCGAATTTCTTGGTCGTGTAGCTGCCGAAATCAGTACGGGCCAAACGGCTATCTTCTGGATCACGCAAGAGCGGCATCAATTCGTCAGAGCCATCATAAGCAAAACGCATCGCCCCAGCTGTGTATTTCGTGTTGCCGCCAGCCAAAGCCGTATCTGCCTTTTCAAGCAAGGTGACCTGCGCACCTTTTTCCAATGCCGCAATCGCTGCACAGAGCGCTGCATTACCCGTTCCGACGACGATGACTGATTTTGGCATTGGCTTTTCCTTGTGTTGCAGTATTGTATCCAAACGGATACAATGTGAGAGCCATTTAGAATGCCAGCCAAAGGATTGCAAGAGATGTCGCAAGGCGATGCAGCCTATTTGAAACTGCACTCAGCAATTCTTGCGGGCCAGTTTCAACCAGGTGATCGTCTGCGAGAAATAGAAGTGGCCGAACGTTTGGGCCTGTCACGCACCCCTGTGCGTGAAGCGTTGCGCAAGTTGGAAAGCGATGGAATCGTGGAACATCGCCCGCGGATTGGTGCGGTCATAAGGCGGCTGACACAGCCTGAAGTGGTCGAGCTTTATGAAATGCGCTTGGTGCTGGAACGCACCGCCGCACAAATGGCAGCGAAACACGCCAGCTCAGCTGAAATCGACACGCTGGAAGACCTGAACCAACAGATCGGCGCGGCGAAAGACGATGCTATCGCAGCATCTGCCCTTAACCAGAAATTCCACAGATGCATCTATCTGGCCACACGCAACCGCTTCTTGCTGGACGCTGCACGGGCGCTGAACAATGCGCTGATGTTGCTTGGCCCAACCACGCTGGCGGACGAGGCGCGGATAAAAACCGTGCACGAACAGCACAGGGACATCATCGCGGCTATCAGGAATAAGGATGTCGACGCAGCTGGGGACGCCGCCGAGCTACACCTTCAAACGTCGCTTCGGCATCGCTTGAAAGTCATGCAAGGATGAATGCGCGGGTGATAACCTTTTGCGTTGCGGGGCTTGGCGTTGCTGCGTTCAAATTTTTGCACCTGCCGTTGCCTTGGTTGCTAGGGCCGATTTTCGCGTGTCTAGCTGCTGCTCTTACAGGCATCCCGATGCGCGGGATCAAGGTGATAAATGATGCGATGCGAACCATTTTGGGCGTTGCAGTCGGCGCGACGTTCACGACTGCGCTGCTTGGCTCGATGGTGGGCATGTGGCCGACGCTGCTGCTTATCCCGGTGATGACCGCCTGCATCGGATTGCTCGGGCTGGCCTATTTTCACAAATTGTGGGGTTTTGATTTCGCGACCAGCTATTACGGTGCCATGCCTGGCGGTCTGCAAGATATGCTGGTTTTTGGCGAAGAAGCAGGAGGTGACGTGCGCGCGCTCTCGCTGATCCATGCGACGCGGGTGATGGTAATTGTGGTCGCCTTGCCGATCCTTCTGACGTGGATATGGGATGCAGATTTGTCCAATCAGCCGGGCGTACCTGCGGCAACCCTTCCATGGCAACAACTGGCGCTTATGGTGTTCTGTGGCCTTGCCGGCTGGCAGGTCGCCAAGCGGCTGGGCATGTTCGGCGCATCGATCCTTGGTCCGCTTTTGTTTTCTGCCATCTTGGCGCTCGCAGGCGTTCTAGAACATCGCCCACCTGCAGAAGCGATCTGGGCAGCGCAATTTTTTATCGGGATGAGTGTCGGTTCCAAATATGCGGGCGTCACCATGGCAGAGGTGCGCCGTGTGGTGACCGCCGCGCTTGGGTTTTGCGGGTTGCTCTTGGTGCTCACCGTTGTTTTCGCCGAAGGCATTCATCTTGCCAATCTGGCCCCTGCACGCGAAACGGTTTTGGCCTTTGCACCTGGCGGGCAGGCGGAGCTAACTGTTCTGGCGCTGATCGTCGGCGCAGATATGGCCTTTGTCGTGGCGCACCATGTTTTGCGCATCTTCGTCGTTATTCTAGGGGCGCCTATCTTTGCGCGGCTGTTTCGTGCGCCAAAGGAGATCATAAAGTGACTTATCAAAGCGATCTAAACTCGCTCGCAACGGATGGTGTCCTGCGCGCCGCAATCAATACAGGCAATCGCGCTTTGGTTCAGACCGATGGCGAGCAGTTAAGTGGCGTCAGCCCAGACCTTGCGCGGCGCTTGGCGGATGAGATCGGGGCAGAACTGAAGCCCATTATCTATTCCGGGGCGGGCAAAGTTTTCAACGATGCGGGGGCAAATGTTTGGGACATAGGGTTTTTGGCAGTAGACGCACTGCGCGCGAAGAAAATTGCCTTTACGCAGCCCTACATCACGATCGAAGCGACATTCGCCGTTAGGGCGCAGTCCGGCATTTCGGAACTTGCACAAGTCGACACCGCTGACATCAAAGTGCTAACCTCTAGCGGCTCTGCCTACGATATGTACCTGACGGATAACCTCCAACACGCGACACTTGAGCGATCAGGCACACCGCCCGAAAGCTTTGCCGAGTTTCGCGAGGGTCGCTGCGATGCGGTTGCCGGTGTGCGCGCTTCGCTTGAAGGGTTCTTCGGCCAGGACCCCAATGTACGCATTTTGCCCGGCGCATTGACGTCTGTTCATCAGGCGATGGTATTGCCGAACAAGGATGATCCACGTATCGCCGCGCTAAATGACTTTGTCGAACGGGCGATCAACGATGGGTTCGTTGCCGCGCATTCATGAGTAGACTTCAGCATTAATCATATGGATCGGCGCACCTTCTGCATAGGCGTTGATCTGATCGAAAATGTCAGAGAATTGCAGGTCGAATTCATCCTCTGTGACATAGCCAATGTGCGGCGTTGCTATAACATTAGGGTGCGTCAGCAATGGATGCGCAGTGTCTGTCAACGGCTCTGTATCAAACACATCAACTGCCGCGTGAATGCGGCCGCGCGCGACTTCTGCCTCAAGTGCACCCGTTTCGATAAGGCCGGAACGCGAAGTGTTCACCAGTAACGCACGCGGGGACATTGCAGCCAAGTCAGCAGCGTTGATGATGCCCTTCGTTTCGGGCTTTAGACGGACGTGCAAACTGACGATATCGGACGTTTCAAAGAACGCCTGACGGGATGGCGGTACGGTTTCACCTGCTGCTACAGCTCTTGCGCGACCATCGTCCGATCCCCAGAACTGTACGTGCATCCCAAGTGCCTTGGCATACTCGGCGACCGCGCCAGCGATACGTCCGTTTCCATAAAGCCCCAAAGTTCTGCCGCGAAGCGTACGCCCGACACCTGACTGCCAAGCGCCAGCCTTTAGCGAGGCCGCCTGCTGCGGAATTTGGCGATAGCTGGCAAGGATAAGCGCAAGCGTATGTTCAGCCGCAGCATAAGACGGCGTATCGGAATGCATGTTGGAACATACCAAGACGTTGCTTGAAGTGCAGGCATCAACGTCGATATGTGGATAAACACTGCGTTGGGAAATCAGCTTGAGATTAGGCAAGCGCGTCAGCAACTCAGCGCCAATTTTTGTGCGCTCACGGAAAAGAACCAGCGCTTCTGCGTCTTTAACGCGCGCAGCTAGGGCAACAGGATCTGGCTCGTGATCGGTCCAGACAGTAACCTCATGCGCGGCAAGTTTGGCAAAGCAAGGCAAGGTGCGCAGCGTATCGAACCAATCGTCAAGAATGTGAACTTTCATCGGCCTCTGGGTCTTTCTGTCAGGTTAGAATTGCAGGTCATTTGCCGTCCCAGACCGATCTAGGAATAAAAACCGATCCAGAGGCAAGCTTGCGGGCAGTGCGCACCAACCCAGCGGAGTTGACCTGAAAGCCCTCTGCGCTTTGTGTGTAATCCACAAGGACGCCAATATCACCCGATGCATGTTCCAAAACGATGCTTGCGGGATTTTCGTTCGGCTTGGCGATAAGCCCGTCCGCAACCGTTCCAGGTGTTAAGACACAAGACGCAAGACATTGTGCACCTGTCACAGCCATCGTCGGATGGCACTTCCATGGCATAAAGTAGCGTGTTGCAACGGTTCCACCGTTTCGCGCAGGGGCAAGGAGGCCGAATTTCGGCGTCACCGATTTGGTCACGTCGCCCATCCCCATCAGTGCGCCCGCTTTCAAACGAACGGCTTCCATACGCGCGTAAAACGCGGTGTTCTCGTCCAGCTCGGCTGCGCTTTCGTAGCCTGTCAGCTCAAAACTGCTGGCACGCGCGATCACCATGGGCATTGCAACGTCCATGCAAGTGACATCAATTCCGTCGATGGTATCGATCAGATTTCCAGTTGGCAGAAACGCCCCTGTTACACCGCCGACGGTTTCCATGAATTGCAAAGCGACAGGCGCGGCTGTGCCCGGAACCCCATCAATCTGTGCGGCTCCATCATAGCAAACTTCGCCATTGGGCGTTTGAACCACTGCGCTGACGCGTGCCTCTGTATTGACCGCGCGAATGTTAACTGTGGTTTCTGCGTCCTTTGCGTCGATCAGACCCATTTCGATGGCGGCAGGACCGACACCTGACAGGATGTTACCGCAGGTCGGTTTGAAGTCGACCAAACGGTCCTCAACGCTGACTTGCGCAAAAAAATAGTCAATGTCTGCCCAGTCATCCTCAGATCGCGATAGCATTGCGACCTTGGTCGTCACCGCTGCGCCGCCACCAATACCATCAATATTCAATGGATGACCCGAGCCAACCATTGCAATTAACACCTCAGCCAGCGTTTCAAGATCTGCGGGCAGATCAGCGCGGTTCAGGTAAGGTCCGCGCGACGTACCGCCGCGCATGAACAGGAATGGAATTTCTGTCTGACTCATGTGAACGGCCATGGCAAATCTACGTACTCCTGCAGCAATCCAGGTGGGAAATCACGGTTTAACAACCATGCCATTCCCAGCATGAATGCGATTCCGGCGCCAGTGTAAATGATCGCATAGAGCGTGCTGACACCTGCGCGAACTTTCATGAACGCGAAGAGAAACACGCAAAGCGCGATGATAAAGCCGAAAAGCGATGTCAGGATCAACAGGGCGGCAAACCAAGCCAAGGTGGGCCACAAGCCGTAGGTGGCGTTTGCGTCCTCGCCGCTGCGTTCGCGGTCCGCGAATATGGTATCGGTTTCGGGCTTCAGTATCATGCGTATGATTAGGAATGCACAGCCGATCAGGCAAACAGCACCTACGAACATCGGAAAGACGCGATCCCGGCTATAGCTAGGGATCGAAGCGGCATCATAAAAGGCGTAGGCGATGTAACCCGTCACAATCAGCATGAAGATAAGCGGTGCGCGTTTGGAGCCAGACTCAACGTCGCCTTCAGCAAGAATATTTTTGGCTTGGCGCAGGCCAAGCACAACAGAAATGACGGTGATAATCACCAGCGTAATCACGATGGGCGAAAAGATATAATCCATCCCGTCGCCAAACCCTTTGCGGAACTGGCTGCGGGCCAGTTGCACAGCCTGGTTGGCGTAGGTCTCTGCTGGCTTGGATAGAACGAAACCAATCAGGAATGCCGGACGTGACCAATCAAAACGGCGCATCAGGATGCCAAGAAAACCGATGGCGAACAGTGCGACCAGATCCATCAGGTTTTGTCCTGACTGGAAGGCGGCGAAGCTGATAATCATAAACAGGAACGGCGCAAGCAGGGCAAAGCGAATGGTTGTTAGCTTGGCGATGCCGCCCGAGGCCGCGATGCAGATCACGGTGCCAACGACATTGGCCAGCGCCAGCAACCAAACAATTGAATAAGTGATATCAAGATTGTTTTTCAGCATGGCAGGGCCGACTTCGATCTGGCCAGAACCCAGCAAAGCGATCGCGCCGATAAAGATCGCCATAGAGCCTGAACCGGGAATGCCGAACAAGAGGGTGGGGACCAAACTGCCACCTTCTTTCGCATTGTTGGAGCTTTCCGGCCCGATAATTCCGCGCACTTCGCCCTTGCCGAAATTGGATTTGTCTTTGGTGGTTTGAACCGCGTGGCCATAGGCAATCCAGTCCACGACAGAACCGCCAAGTCCGGGAATTACACCCACGATAACGCCAATGATGGAGCACCGCACAGACAGCCAGATGTTGGCAAACCAATCACGTACACCTTCTATCCAGCCACCGCCAATTTGCGATTCTTGGCTGATTGCGCGGTCTTGGCGCAGCAGTGATACGATTTCAGGGATCGCAAATATGCCAAGCCCGACGATGACCAGTTTCAAACCATCAGTCAGATAGGGAAAATCATAGGATGACATGCGTAAATCGCCAGAGGATGCGCCCTCGCCAATGGTCCCGATCAGCATGCCAAGACCCGCAGCAACGATGCCTTTGATCGCGACGCGCCCTGCGAGGATGCCGACCATCGAGAGGCCGAAAATGGTAATCATCAACAGCTCTGGCGTGCGGAATTCAAGCACAATAGGGCGGGCGATCAGAATGAAGACCGTTAGGAAACTGGCACCAACAAGCCCACCGAAGAGCGAAGAGGCAAACGCGGCGGATAGCGCACGGGCCGCTTGACCCTTCTTCGCCATGGGAAAGCCGTCAAGAACCGTCGCCTGCGAGGCAGACGAGCCGGGTATTCCCATCAAGACCGATGCAAAGGTGTCAGAGGTCGGCACAACCGCAACCATCCCGACCATCAGGGCAAGGCCAAGCAACGGCTCCATCCCGAACATGAAAGGCAGCAATAATGAAAGGCCCGCAATTCCGCCAAGGCCCGGGAAAACACCAATGCACAGGCCCATGACCACGCCCATGACCAGATAGCCCAGAACGATTGGTTGTAGAATAAGCCCCCACGCATCGCCCAATGCAGGCAATGCCTCCATGATGATTTCCATGAAACCGCTCCCCCGCTTTGCTTAGGAAAACGCCCCGCCGATCCGGCGGGACGTTCGATAAGCAAAGTTTACTTCAGCGAAACGCCGTACTTTTCTTGCAGCCAGTTGACGACAAAGTCTTTGGCGGACGCGGAAACATTTGTGCCGCTATCCAGCGCTTTATTTGCTGCAGCACCTGTCATCTGTGGGTACTTGCCCAAACGCTTGCCAGAGATTTCAGCAAAGTCTGGGCGCGCTTTGATGTCTTCGAACGCCTTTGTGTAAGTCACAATCGCGTCGTTGGATGCACCCGCTGGCAAGAACACCATCTTTTGCGCAGGGAAGCCTGCGATGAAGAAGGCCTTCCACGCATCCCACTTTTCGCCAGAGGTTTCGCAGCCGTCTGTTGCTTCGCAGATTTCCTTGAACGTCGGGATGTCCGGGAATGTTGGGTCACGTACGATGTTGCCATCATCATCCAAAGCGCCCCAGGTCATCATTGGAACCGCTGTGCCTGCCTCAACCAGTGGCGTCACGCCAGACAGGAAAGAAGAAGACGTTTGATAATCGATGTTGGCTTCGCCGCGCTCGAACATCAAACGGCCGTCGCCGCGGCCTTTGATGCCCATGACGCTTTCAACGTTCAGACCAAGCATCTCCCAAGCCAGTGTCGGCACAAGATCAAGACGCGTTGCACCCTGGTTGCCATAGACAAAGTCCATGCCTTGCAGAGGAGCCGCGTTCATACCGTCCATCTTTGCTGCGCCTTCAGGCGTCAGATAGGCAACACCGCCTGTGCCGGATGCCAGAACGACATTCCAGTCGGCGTAGTTGTACTTGACCCGTGGATCGCCCAACAAGAACGGGAACTGCGTAGAGCCGGACGAGCCGAAAATCAGTGTGCCGTCGTCATATTCCTGCTCTTGGAAGTAGTTGGCACCTTTGGTCGAACCTGCACCCGGCATGAATTTTACAACAACGGTTGGCTTGCCTGGCAGTGCTTCGGACAACAGCGGCGCGTAGAAGTTTGCCCATTTGGCAGAACCACCTGTTTCAGAGAACGGGATGATCCATTCGACGGTTTTGCCTTCAAGGTCGATACCGTGACCACCTGCATTGGCTTGAACGGCAAAAGTTGTGACAGCAGCAGCGACAAGGCTAACCGCCACGCGGCGCGTGGTTTTGAATGTGGACATTGTGTTCCTCCCTAGGATGCCCCCATTTCGTGAGGGCGAAAAATCTGATCTGCAAAGGTATCCACCCTCTGCTGACCAAAGGCTTATCAACCACAAACCTTGCACCTGCCTTGCATGCAGGTAAATAATCTACGATGCGCATTACGCTGGTTGAAGACAATCCCGCCTTGGCAAAGGGCATCTGCTACCGTCTGGAGGACGTGGGCCATGCTGTTGATATCTTGGATGACGGCAGCGCAGCGGAAGTCTTTTTGCAGGATGATAAGGCCGACCTGATTATTCTGGATATCAATCTTCCGGGCGTTGACGGGCTAACCTTGCTAAAGGGGCTGCGAAAGCGGGGAGATACGCGGCCAGTGATCTTGCTGACAGCGCGCGCCGAAACCAAAGACCGGGTGATCGGTTTGGATGCAGGTGCAGACGATTATCTGATAAAGCCGTTCGAGATGGCCGAGCTTGAAGCACGCGTGCGCGCGCTATTGCGTCGCCGCGACGTGCCACAGCGCCGTGAACTCGTTTTGGGTGATCTGACTTATGACAGCAACGCGCGCCAGTTGTTTGCGGGTACGCAGGAAATTGACCTGCCTCGAAAGGAAATGTCCGTCTTTGAATGCCTGCTAGAAGCAAACGGACGGTTGGTGGCAAAGAGCGCTTTGTTGGACCATGTGTACGGCACCGGCGCTGATATCGAGGACAAGGTGGTCGAAGTCTATGTTTCTCGTTTGCGACAAAGGCTTGGCGCGTATGGTGTTCAGATCAAAACGCGTCGCGGGCTGGGATACCAACTTAGCGCCGAGGCTCCTGAATGAAGCTGCAATCTCTTCGCGCGCGGCTGATCTTAATCATCTTGATGCCGCTCCTGCTGATTTCGATCTTGGCGGGTGCCTGGCAGTTCCAACAGACAACCAACCGCGCTCAAAGCATTTTCGATCGCGGATTGTTGTCCGCCGCTTTGGCGATTTCCAGGGATGTTGCAATATCCGATGGCGACGCGCTGTCGCCCGCGACGCGGCGTTTGGTGAACGACACTTCGGGAGGCGAGCTTTTCTATCACGTTTTTGCCCCTGACGGGGTTTTTGTAACGGGCTATTCCACGCCCCCCATCTTGCCCAGAAACGCGCCGGATGATCTGACCGAACCCTTCTATTACGATGCAAGGTATTTGGGCGAAGACGTCCGTGTATTGCGGTTTCAGGACATAACCACGGTCAGCAATGTCGCGGGTGTCTTTAACATAACGGTCTGGCAAAGCGCCAAAGTGCGCAGCGTATTTGTACGCGAGGTTGCGAGCCGCTCGTTCGCGGTTATTGCCCTACTGGTATGTTCGGTTGCACTGGTTGTCTGGTTCGGCGTCGGCCTGGGTTTGCGCCCCTTGCTTGAGCTGGAGAAAGCCATAGCGCGTCGTACCTCAACAGATTTGGACCCCATTCGGCGGCACGTTCCTAT
>NZ_JBAUHO010000149.1:0-29278 GCF_049680325.1 Planktotalea sp. | reverse complement strand
GACCGGGGGGCTAGCCCCCCGGACCCCCCAAGATACTTCTGGAGAGAGGAAGGGGTTAGGCGGGTTTTAAAGCGGTGCGGCCTGAGCGGCTTAGAACGTGCACATCTGTCCCCTCGAAAACGGCTGCAGTGATGGGTTTGCCATAACCCGCACCAGTATCAAGATTGACGTGGTTGCCTGCATGCAAAGGCGTATCGACGGGCGTATGGCCATGCACGACAAGTGCGCCATGATCGCTCTTGTCATGCGAGAATTCTTCCCTGATCCAGACAAGATCATCTTCGGATTGATCCGGTAAAGCGACCCCCGGGCGAACGCCGGCGTGGCAGAAGAAAAGTGGACCATGCGAGACGGAGGTTTCGCAATCTTGCAGAAACCTTTGGTGGCTTAATTGAACTGCATCGCGCGCTTCCGAATGAACCGCGAACAGCCTGCGCCGCTCGCCTACGTCAACGCCATAAGAGGCAAGGGTTGTGGTGCCGCCAAGACGTTCGTGCAGCCAATGATAGCCAACCAGAAGGTGGGGATCATGACGTGGAACGGGCTCCAAAAACCATTCGAACATGCGATCGTGATTGCCCTTGAGAAAGCGCCAAGGTCGCCCTGCCGCCTTTCCCTGAACGAGGCGTTCGATCACGGCTTTGCTATTGCCCCCGCGATCAACGTAATCGCCAAGGAAGACGATTTGTGCGTTGTCGCCGCCGTCGGCATGGATCAGCGCGAGGGCCTCTTCAAGCATTTCGAGTTGGCCGTGGATGTCGCCAATGGCGTAAACTGGATGAGTCATAGGCAAGGCCTAAACGAGAAAGGCCGCCCTGAGAAGAGCGGCCTTTGCAAAGTTTGATTTCAATCTTTATGCGATGTCGAATTCAAGTGTTTTGACTTGCTTGAACAGGCCAGTCGCCTCCAGTGCTTTTAGCGCAGGCGTGGGAACGGCTTCGTCCACATAGAGCAATGCGATGGCTTCGCCTTTTGCCGCGGAACGGCCAAGGGTAAAGTTCGCGATGTTCACGCCGTTTTCGCCCATGGTTTGACCCAATGCACCGATGATGCCGGGCACGTCTTCGTTGGTGGTGTAGACCATATGCGCGCCGACTTCGGCGTCGATGTTGATGCCTTTGATCTGGATAAAACGTGGCTTGCCATCGGAAAAGACCGTACCAGCGATAGAGCGCTCGCGCTTGTCGGTGACAACGGTGACTTTGATGTAGCCATCAAAGGAGCCTGATTTTTCCTGGTTGGTCGTAGAGATTTTGATTCCGCGCTCGGCCGCGATCACGGGGGCAGAGACCATGTTCACATCAGGGTTCACGCGCTTCATGATACCTGCGATTGCGGCGCAGTTCAGCGCCTCAAGGTTCATGTGCGAGACGTTACCATCATAAAGGATGTTGATCGCTTTGATCGGCTCGTCGGTCATTTGACCTGAGAAAGCACCAAGGTGACCTGCAAGAGCGACCCAAGGGCCCATGATCTTGGCTTCTTCAGCCGTGACTGATGGCATGTTGAGCGCGTTTTCTACCGCGCCTGTGTTGAGGTAGTTGGACATTTGTTCAGCGACCTGAAGCGCAACGTTTTCCTGCGCTTCGGTTGTTGCTGCGCCAAGATGCGGCGTGCAGACCACATTAGGCAAACCGAAGAGCGGGTTTTCGGTTGCGGGCTCTACCTTGAAGACGTCGAAGGCCGCGCCAGCAACGTGGCCGGATTTCAGCAGGTCGGCCAGCGCCTCTTCATCGACAAGACCGCCGCGGGCACAGTTGATGATGCGAACGCCTTTCTTGGTCTTTTCGAGGTTTTCACGGCTAAGGATATTGGCTGTCGCCTCTGTGAATGGCACGTGCAGGGTGATGAAATCGGCGCGCTTGAGCAGCTCGTCGAGCTCAACCTTTTCAACGCCCATTTTCTGCGCCTTTTCTTCACCGAGGAAGGGGTCATACGCGACGACCTTCATCTTCAGGCCGCGTGCGCGATCGCAGACGATACCGCCGATGTTGCCTGCGCCGATGACGCCCAGCGTTTTATTGGTCAGCTCGACGCCCATGAATTTGGACTTTTCCCATTTGCCCGCATGTGTGGATGCGGATGCCTCTGGGATTTGACGCGCAACAGCGAACATCATCGCAATAGCGTGCTCGGCGGTGGTAATCATGTTGCCGAATGGTGTGTTCATGACGATCACACCCTTCTTGGAGGCGGCAACTTTGTCGATGTTATCAGTGCCGATGCCTGCGCGTGCGATCACCTTGAGGTTGGTCGCAGCGTCGAGAATCTTCTCGGTGACTTTGGTCGCAGAGCGGATCGCAAGGCCGTCATATGCGCCGATGACTTCGGCGAGCTTGTCTTTGTCCTTGCCCAGATCAGGCTGGAAATCGACGTCGATGCCAGCATCGCGAAAGATTTGTACGGCGGATTCGGAGAGCTTGTCGGATACGAGTACTTTGGGGGCCATGGTGTTGGTCCTTATGCTTGATGAGGGCAGTGCGCATTATCACGCACCCTATATATATTGGGAAGAGTAAGGCGCGTGACTGCCACGCACCCTTGTTTTAAGAGGCTGCGATTTCTTGTTCGAACGCGTAAGCGAGCCATGGAAGCATTGCTTCGATGTCCGACGTTTCAACCGTGCCACCGCACCAGATACGCAAACCCGCAGGGGCGTCACGATAGGCACCAATGTCTAGCGCTACGTCTTCGTTTTCGAGACGCTTGGCGACAGCCTTGGCAAAGGCTGGACCGTCCGTGATGCGCGCATCGTTGAACTTGAGGCAAACAGATGTGTTGGAACGCGTCGCAGGATCAACCGCGAGGAACTCGATCCAGTCATTCGCGTCAACGAAATCTGTGATTGCCGCAGTATTGGCATCCGCACGGGCGATAAGACCTTTGAGGCCACCAACAGAACGCGCCCAATCGAGCGCTTGCAGATAGTCTTCAACCGCCAACATAGACGGTGTGTTGATTGTCTCGCCGACGAAGATGCCCTCGATCAGTTTGCCGCCTTTGGTCATGCGGAAGATTTTCGGCAAGGGCCATGCGGGTGTGTAATTTTCCAGACGCTCAACTGCGCGCGGGGACAGGATCAGCATCCCATGCGCCGCTTCGCCGCCCAGAACTTTCTGCCAAGAGAAGGTCGTCACGTCGAGCTTGTCCCAAGGCAGGTCCATTGCAAACGCAGCAGAAGTCGCATCGCAGAGCGTCAGGCCAGCGCGGGACGCTGGGATCGCATCGCCATTCGGAACGCGCACGCCAGAGGTCGTGCCGTTCCATGTAAAGCAAACATCATTGTCGAAATTCACGTCCGCCAGATCAACGATCTCGCCGTAGTCAGCGGTCTTGGCTGTCGCGTCGATTTTCAACTGCTTGACCACATCCGTGACCCAACCAGCGCCAAAGCTTTCCCAAGCAAGCATTTCAACATGGCGCTCGCCCAGAAGGTTCCACATGGCCATCTCGAATGCGCCAGTATCAGATGCAGGCACGATGCCGATTTTATAATCAGCGGGAACGCCAAGAATTTCGCGGGTCTCTTCAATCGCCGCCTTCAGCTTGGCTTTGCCAACAGCTGCGCGGTGCGAACGGCCCAAGGGCGCATCGCTGAGGTTGTCGAGTTTGAAAACAGGGGGTTTGGCACAAGGGCCAGAGGAAAAACGCGGATTTGCCGGGCGCGTTGCCGGTTGTTCGATAGCCATTTCTGGTATCCTCTCAGATATATGCCCTTCGTTGGGGAAGGGTGTCCCACTGGCGGAAATACGGCGCGGATCGCACTGCTGCAATGGGCAAAATGATACTATGGCGACCAGCTAGCGAAGATTTGCGACCCCGTTGACGCCTATAGGAAACCTGACGCGCGAAATTTTGTGTGGGTTTGAACGCCTGCTTGCGGTTAGGCTGTTAGTATTACGCTGATAACTATCCAAATAGGTGCGCCATGCGGTTTTTGTGTTCATTGATTCTCTTGATGCTTGCTACGTCCCAAGCGAGCGCCTTTTGCGGCTTCTATGTCGCAATGGCAGACGGATCGCTTTACAATCAATCCTCCAAGGTTGTTTTCGTGCGTGACGGTAATCGCTCGACAATCACGATGTCATCGGACTATCGCGGCGCGCCGTCCGACTTTGCGATGATTGTCCCGACGCCAAAAGTTCTAAGGCGCGATCAGATTTCGACAGTGGATGCAAAGATCGTAGATCACCTCGATAGCTATACCGCCCCGCGTCTGGTTGAGTATTTTGATTCTGATCCCTGCGCACCAGAGATTATGATGGAAGCACCTATAGTGGTGGAGGAGGCCGCGCCACGTGGCAATGCAAGAAAACAATCGCTTCAAAGCAGGGCGCGGGCAAAAGGCGTAACGATCAAAGCGCAGTATGCGGTGGGCCAGTATGATATCCTGATCCTAAAGGCCAAGGAATCCGACGGCCTTTCAACCTTTCTGACGGGGGAAGGGTACAAACTTCCCAAAGGCGCAGAGCTGGTTTTGGCAGATTACATCGATGCAGGCATGAAGTTCTTTGTGGCTAAGGTGAATCTAAGCCGACATGCTAAAGGCAAGTCACAAGACCTGCCGCCTTTGCAAATCGCATTTCGCTCCAAATCATTTATGTTGCCGATCCAACTGGGCAAGTTGAATGCGGACAAGGCGCAAGATGCGCTGTTCTTCTTGTTGTCTCGCAAAGGGCGGATCGAGGTCGCGAATTACCGCGCCAAGGCGCTGCCAACCGATGGAAATATCCCGACCTTTGTCGAAAAAGTCTTCCCACAGTTTTATACGGCGATGTTTGCAAAGACCGTTGGCGGCGGAGGCGGCATCGTGATGGAATATGCTTGGGACATGGCGTGGTGCGATCCTTGCGCGGCTGATCCCCTGCCTAACGCTGACTTGAGAGCACTTGGCGTGCAATGGGCGCGCGGCAACGGCACGGCGCAGGATGTCTATGTGACACGCTATCATGCGCAATACAGCAAAGGGCAAATGCAGAAGGATCTGGTCTTTCGTGAAACGAACAACCGCCAGAATTTTCAGGGGCGCTATGTGATGAATCACCCGTATGACGGCAAGGTAGCCTGCCAGGCCGGTCGCGAATACGTGCGTGCAACGAAAAAGCGGTTGGGACAAGAGGCGCAGTATTTGTCGAAATTGACGGGCTGGAGCGTGGGTTCCATCAACCAGAATATCCGTAAAACTGTCCCCGCGGCCTATCGTTAAGATCGATGTGGCAACGCAGGCACTGGCCTAGGTGCGTTTCATAAGGTAGGGCGGCGGCGTCATCTAACGGAGTATCCTATGTTCACCTGCACGCTTATTGCCCGTCCCGGCCTGCTTGATCCCGCTTT
This sequence comes from Planktotalea sp., assembly GCF_049680325.1. Lineage (GTDB taxonomy): Bacteria > Pseudomonadota > Alphaproteobacteria > Rhodobacterales > Rhodobacteraceae > Planktotalea. The sequence goes on along the minus strand of NZ_JBAUHO010000149.1, from coordinate 23,944 downwards.
GGTAACGTCGCTTCAGGGCGCGTGGGGCGGTGGTGATGCGGTTTGGCTAAGCGCGGATGAGTCTGCGGAATTCGCATTGGAAAGCGTTCCAAGCAATCTTTGGGACGTCTGGGCAGATGTGCAAAAGCTGGGTGTTGATCTGGTGGTGCAGTCCGTTGAAGGGCGCCGCAAGAAGATGCTGCTAGCTGACATGGACAGCACGATGATCCAGCAGGAATGCATTGACGAGTTGGCCGATGAGGCAGGCTTTGGCGAACGCGTTTCCGCGATTACAGCAGCAGCGATGAATGGCGAACTGGATTTCGACGGGGCGCTGCGTGAGCGTGTTGGTCTGTTGAAAGGGTTACCTGAAAGTGTAATCGCAGATGTTCTTGAAAAGCGCATTACGTTGATGCCGGGTGGCCCTGTCCTGCTTGCGACGATGAAGGCAAATGGGGCCTACGCTGCGCTGGTGTCGGGCGGCTTTACGGCGTTCACTTCGGCGATTGCTGCTAAACTGGGCTTTGACGAAAATCGCGCGAATACGTTGATTGCGCGTGACGGCGTTTTGACGGGTGAAGTTGGCGTGCCAATTCTTGGTAAACAAGCCAAAGTAGACGCACTGGAAGAGATCACAGCACGACTTGGCATTATCGAAAGCGATGTTCTGGCCGTTGGTGACGGTGCGAATGATCTTGGGATGCTATTGCGCGCGGGAATGGGGGTTGCATTGCATGCCAAACCGTCCGTAGCGGCGCAATGCGATGTGCGCATCAATCACGGCGACCTCACGGCGCTTCTGTTTGTTCAAGGCTACAGCCGCGAAGAGTTTTCAGGAGCCTAGATCCGCAGTCAATCGACGGCGGGATCAAACCCCATAAGAAACGCCAAAGGCGCGTGATCGTCGGTGAGCACCCTTGCGTTCGCCCTATGTAACACCGCGTCGATAAATGAGGTGCCGAGCACCTGAAAACGGATCGGATCAGGCGCAAGCGTCTCGATCGAGGACACGGGGCTGTTTTGCGCGCTGGCTAGCAAAACGAAGACACGGCGTTCGCCCTTTTCAGGACGCCCTGACGCGGTCCAGACCTCTACACTTGGGAAGACAGCGCGCAGCGTTATGACCACAGCGCCGAGCGCATCAAGGCGGTCTACATTGTCAATCAGGTTCATCGCAAAAACCCCGTCCGCGGACAGTTTATCGGAGACAAGATCGAAGAACTCGCGCGTTACCAAATGTTCGGGGGCTGCGATATCGGTGAAGGCGTCGCCAACGATGACATCGAATTCGCCTTCGCTGTGACTTAGGGCAAGGCGCGCATCTTCATGCAAAACGGAGGTTGTGGTTGGATCGAACCAATACCGCTCTACCGCTGCTTTGGTCACTTCGGGATCAATTTCGGCAACGACGATATCGCTTATTCCGCGATCCGCCCATGCGCGCGGAACGGAATAGGTTCCGCCGCCAATATGAAACGAGCTGAATTCAGTGCGGCCCATGCGCATACGTGGCAAAGCGTCGAGCATCGCGGCGTGTTCGGTAAACATCACACGCGGCGCGTTCTGCGCGCTAATGCCGTGGGCCAAATGATCGACGACCATCAGGCGCACAGCGTTGTTGGGATCGTCTGACATGGACACCGTGCGGATGCAATAATAGCTGCTCTCGCTATCGCAAATAGCGGGTAGGCGCAGCGCGGCGTATCCCGTTCCTGTTGCGATCGCGATCCCTGCGAGGGAGGCAACATAGCCGCGCGATGATGCTCTGCCGAGGGTGAAGCAAATCAAGGCTGCAAACACATAAACAGCGGTTATCACCAAAAGCGTTGTGACCGATCCGAACCAAGGGACAAACAGAAACCCGGCAAGTAGCGTGCCCGCTATCGCGCCAATGGCCCCCGCTGCAAACATCGCCCCAAGGGCCTGTTCGGATTGATCCCGCCCGCGCATGGCCGCGACCGTCAGGACCGGTGCCGGCACGCCCGCGAAGAGCGAGGGCAGGAAGAATGCAAGCGTGCTGAGCGCCGTGATAGCGGCCAATGGGTGTGAAATACTTTCAACGACTGGACCTGCAAAGGCGCGCAAGAGCAGCGTTGCGCCTGCGGTCGTGCACGCGGCGGCAATCATCGTCCAACCCGTGATGCGCAGCGCAGCGGTAGTTTCGCGTGCAGCTATCCTGCCGCCCCACCAATGCCCGACAGAAAAGCCTGCAAGCACCACAGCGATGATAGAGGTCCAGGTGTAAAGGCTCATCCCGACGTAGGGTGCGATCATACGGCCCGCTACAATTTCGACCACGAGACTGGAGGCTGAAATGCCCGCCTGCAAAAAGATCAGCAGCCAAAGGGGGATAAGTGCAGGGGCGATGTGTTTCGTCATCTTTCGGCCTTAGCCAATTGTGCCTTGGTTCTGACCGATCTGACCACGGTGCAGCAGCAAGTGATCGAGGATCACGCAGGCCATCATCGCTTCGCCCACGGGAACAGCGCGAATGCCGACGCAGGGGTCGTGACGACCCTTTGTGATGATCTCGGTGTTCTCGCCTGACTTGGTAATGGTTTTGCGCGTCGTCAGGATGGAACTGGTCGGCTTCACCGCGAAACGCACGACGATGTCTTGCCCCGTGGAGATACCGCCAAGGATACCACCCGCATGGTTCGAGCTATAGCGCGGGCCGTCGTTGCCCATCGTGATTTCATCTGCGTTCAACTCTCCTGTGAGCATCGCAGCCGACATGCCTTCACCGATTTCGACGCCTTTTACGGCGTTGATGCTCATCATCGCTGCGGCGAGATCCGTGTCAAGTTTGCCATAGACCGGCGCGCCAAGGCCCGCGGGCACTCCGCGCGCAACGACTTCTATGATGGCACCAACGGAACTGCCGGATTTACGCAGTCCATCAAGATAATCTGCCCACGTTTCAGCGGCCTTGGCATCGGGGGTCCAGAAGGGGTTTTGTTCGATCTGATCCCAATCGAAGTTGCCTCGATCAATCTCATGTGCGCCCATGCGGGTCATATAGCCTGTAATCTCGACCTGCGGTGCCAGTGTTTGAAGGGCAGCGCGTGCAAGCCCACCAGCGGCAACGCGCGCGGCCGTTTCGCGCGCAGACGAGCGCCCGCCACCGCGATAGTCCCGATTACCATATTTCTGATAGTAAGTTATGTCCGCATGACCCGGGCGAAATTTTTCGATGATATCGCCATAGTCTTTAGAGCGCTGATCGGTGTTCTCGATCATCAACTGCACAGGCGTGCCCGTGGTTTTCCCCTCGAAGGTACCAGAGAGGATCTTCACTTCATCCGCCTCGCGGCGCTGGGTGGTATACTTGCTGGTACCCGGTTTACGCTTGTCGAGCCATTGCTGGATCGAGGCCTCGTCAATAGCCACATTCGGCGGACAACCATCGACCGTTGCGCCCAAGGCAGGCCCGTGACTTTCACCCCAAGTGGTGACGCGGAAGAGGTGACCGAATGTGTTTAGGCTCATAGGTAGGCTCCTTTGCGCCCCTGTTACCGAGGCAGAGCGCTGCTCTCAAGGGATTTCGCTGGACTTCGCTCTGCACGGGGCCTAACTAAAACCTACCTCGGGGGGCCTTTTTGGCTGAGATATGCGTTTGCATGACCCGTTGAACCTGAACCGGTTAGGACCGGCGGAGGGAAGGTCTGGACATATTTCCAACCCAATCCATCCGCCCGCCTACATTTTTTGGAGGATACCTATGAAGTATCTCGGATGTATCGCGGGTGTTTTTGCGGCCACTATGGCAACGGCAGAAACGCCTGAATTGATTGTTTATACTTACGACAGCTTTGTGTCCGATTGGGGCCCTGGCCCCGCGGTTGAAAAAGCGTTCGAAGCTGAATGCGCGTGCGATTTGAAATTCGTTGGCGCAGGTGATGGCGCAGCGCTTTTGGCGCGTATCAAGCTGGAAGGTGCGCGCACAGATGCGGATGTTGTTTTGGGTTTGGATACAAACCTGACAGCAGGGGCGATGGAAACAGGGCTCTTTGCGCCGCACAGCGTCAGCGCAGAGTATAGCCTGCCGATTGAGTGGAACGACGAGAATTTTGTTCCCTATGATTGGGGCTATTTTGCCTTCGTTCACAAGAACGGGCTGGACGCGCCAGATAGTTTGAAGGCGCTAGGCGAGAGCGATCTGAAGATCGTTATTCAAGATCCGCGCTCGTCGACGCCCGGTCTTGGTTTGCTTATGTGGGTCAAGGCTGCGTATGGCGATGAGTCTTCTGCGATCTGGGAAAGCCTGTCCGACAACATCGTAACTGTAACCAAAGGCTGGTCAGAGGCATATGGCCTCTTCCTTGAAGGTGAGGCGGACATGGTGCTGTCCTATACGACTTCGCCTGCCTATCACTTGATTGCTGAAGAAGACGCGGGCTACGCTGCGGCGGCCTTTGAAGAGGGCCATTATTTGCAGATCGAAGTCGCAGGCAAATTGGCGTCCAGCGATCAACCCGAATTGGCGGATAGATTCCTTGCGTTCATTGTTGGTGAAGGCTTTCAAACCATCATTCCGACGACCAACTGGATGTATCCTGCTGTGACGCCGGCAGATGGCTTGCCAAAGGGATTTGAAACACTCGTTCTCCCTGAGAAATCCCTGTTGGTTCCTGCTGCGGACGCTGTTGCAGTCCGTGATGCGGCATTGGCTGAATGGCTCATAGCGCTCAGCAAATAAACCCGTGGTTCGGGGTCGGGGCAGCGGCATTTGTTGCTGCCCTGATCTTCGGCACACTGGGCGTAGTTACGTGGAATGCGCCAGATGCAGGACAGCTGGGCGCAAGCGATTGGGCCGCTGTCAAGTTCACCGTGAGCCAGGCTTTCGTGTCCGCTTTGCTCAGTTTAGTGTTTGCCATTCCAGTCGCGCGCGCTTTGAGCCGACGACAGTTCGTCGGGCGAAGCGTATTGATAACGCTTCTCGGCGCTCCCTTTTTGCTGCCAGTTATCGTTGCTGTGATGGGGCTATTGGCGGTCTTCGGGCGATCCGGCTGGATCTCGCAGGGGCTTGAATTGTTTGGCCTGCCAGCGATCCCGGTCTACGGGTTTCACGGCGTGGTCCTGGCGCATGTTTTCTTTAACTTGCCACTTGCGACACGGATCCTTTTGCAGGGATGGGCGGCCATTCCCGCTGAACGCTTTCGCCTTGCGGCGCAGCTTGGGTTTTCCCCGCGCGATATGATGCGACATCTTGAATGGCCGATGCTGAAGCGCGCAGTCCCCGGGGCGTTTGCAATCATTTTCGCGATCTGTTTGTCGAGCTTTGCCGTCGCGTTAACGCTAGGCGGTGGGCCGCGCGCGACGACGGTGGAACTGGCCATCTATCAGGCGTTCCGATTTGATTTTGACCTTGGCAAAGCGGCGTTGCTGGCGACCTTGCAACTGGTTCTGGCAGGCAGCGCTGCTTTGGTGGCGCTTTGGGCCAGCCAAGGGCGGGGCGGCTTTGGCAAAGGATTGGACCGCGTGTCGGTGCGATGGGATGGAAATAGCTGGCGCGCACGTTCTGCTGATGCGGTAACAATCACGATAGCCGCGCTTTTCCTTTTGGTGCCGCTCTGCGCTGTGGCCGCGCGAGGGTTTGGTGCCTTGCCTGAATTGCCGCCCCAAGTTTGGGGCGCAGCAGGGCTGTCGATCAAGCTCGCACTGTTATCTGCCTGCCTTGCTTTTGCGCTAAGCGTGTCGATCGCGCTGGCGGCGGTACGTTTTGCGTGGATCGAAAGTGTTGGTTTGCTTGCGATCGCAGCGTCGCCACTGGTCATTGGAACGGGATTGTTCATCGTGATTTTTCCGTTTGCAGCGCCACAAGATTGGACAGTCATGGTGACCGCCTGCCTGAATGCCGTGATGGCGATGCCCTTCGCGTTAAGGGTTCTCATTCCTGCCGTGCAGGATGTTTGCGCCGACTATGGACGGCTTTCGATGAGCTTGGGACTGTCGCGATTTGCGATGTTACGGCTTGTGATCCTGCCGCGCATTCGTGCGCCACTGGGATTCGCAATCGGCTTGGCAGCGGCTTTGTCGATGGGGGACTTGGGCGTTGTGGCACTATTTGCAGGGGCGGATGAAGCGACCCTGCCATTGCAAATATACAGGCTTATGGGCGCTTATCGAATGGATGCAGCTGCGGGTGCGTCGCTTTTACTGGCGCTGATGTCATTCGGCGCGTTTTGGATCTGTGACACATGGGGGCGGCGAAATGCTTGAACTAAGCGATATTGAGTTGCAACAGGGCGCGTTTTCCATGAACGCCGATCTGCGCATTGAACCGGATCAGCGCGTTGCGGTGATTGGTCCTTCAGGCGCGGGCAAATCCACTTTGCTGATGGCTCTGGCAGGGTTTCTGAAACCTGCGCGCGGGCGCATCCGCTGGAATGGTGTGGATATCACTGAAGAAGCGCCTGCCAAGCGTCCATTTTCCGTGCTCTTTCAAGACAACAACCTTTTTCCACATATGAATGTTGCACAGAATATAGGCCTTGGGTTGCGTCCGTCCTTGCGATTGAGTTTGGACGAATTGAAGCGTGTTGAACACGCACTCAGCTCTGTTGGATTGGGTGGAATGAGTGGGCGTAAACCCTCGGAACTGTCTGGGGGCCAGCAAAGCCGCGCGGCCCTTGCACGGGTTCTGGTGCAGAGCAAACCGATGATCCTGCTGGATGAACCTTTTGCAGCACTTGGCCCTGCGCTCAAGATCGAGATGCTTGATCTCGTTGCGCAGCTTTGTGATGAGACGGGTGCAGGGGTGATGATGGTCAGCCACGATCCAAGTGATGCAAAGCGGATATGCCAGCATGCGATCCTTGTTGCCGACGCGCGGGCGCATGCTCCTGTTGAAACGTCCAAGCTGCTCGCTAATCCGCCTGACGCGTTGCGCGCTTATCTGGGCGAATAAAAACCCCCGCCAGATTGCTCGGACGGGGGTCATATTTTCATACTTTGGACGAAGGAATTAGTCTTCCTTGCGGCCTTTGCCTTTGATCGGTGCCCAGATCTTCTTGTTCGTCAGATAGAGCAGAACAGTCAGAATGGTCAGGAAGAAGACAGAGATAAAGCCCGCTTGCTTGCGCGCCATCATCTTTGGTTCAGCAGTCCACATCAGGAAGGCAGAAACGTCCATCGCAACGTGATGCAGATCGTTAGAGTGACCATCCGCATATTCGACGTCTTCACCAGCAAGTGGCGGAGCCATGGAAATCCAACCACCCGGGAAGGCGTGGTTTTCATAAAGCGTAACGCCTGCTTCTTCTTTCTCTTCGCCTGTGTAGCCGGTCAACAAGGACGCAATATACTCAGGGCCACCCATGCCTTTGAACATCTGGTTAATACCAGTGCCGTAAGGACCGTGGAAACCAGCGCGCGCCTTTGCCATCATGGACAGGTCAGGTGCACCAGCGCCGGTGACTTCCGGAAAGTGATCCACTGGCGTTGCCGGACGCGTGTCTTCCAGCTCTTCGTCGTAGACTTCAAAGTTCTGCGCTGCGTAGGCACGAACCTGATCGGCTGGCAGGTGAGGGCCGCCGTCATCCGCGAGCGTGCGGATTGGGACGTACTTCAAGCCGTGGCAGGCCGAACAAACTTCAGTGAAGACCTGAAGGCCGCGTTGCAGCTGGTTCTGGTCGAACTTACCGAATGGACGTTCAAACGAGAAATCGAAGTTTTCGATGTGCTGCTCACCGCCACCCGCCGCGAACGCGCCGGATGAGAGTGTCAGGGCGGCGATTGCCGCGATGCTGAGTTTCTTAAACATAATCCTCAGTCCTTTCTTATTCAGCAGCCGTCGTGTCGGACTTGCCATAGTGGGCGGCAAAGTCTTCTTCGATTGTTGCAGGCAGTGGCAGCGGTTTTTCGATCACACCCAAGAGCGGCAGGATCACCAGGAAGTAAGCAAACCAATAGGCAGACGCGATGAGCGAGAAGGTTGCATATGGCTCTTCCGCAGGCATGGCACCGAGCCACATCAGGAAGATGAAGTCGACAACCAAGATTGCGAACCACCACTTGAACATCGGACGGTAACGACCAGAGCGAACCGAAGATGTGTCGAGCCATGGAGCCAACGCCATCACAAGGATCGCACCGAACATCGCGAGAACACCGAAGAATTTCGCATCGATGATGCCGCCAGTTACGAAGCTTGCGATCTGAACGACCCATACTTCGGACGTGAAGGCACGCAGGATCGCGTAGAACGGCAGGTAGTACCATTCTGGAACGATATGCGCAGGCGTCACAAGTGGGTTCGCTTCGATATAGTTATCGGGGTGACCCAGATAGTTCGGCATGAAACCTACGACTGCGAAGAAGATGACCAGAATAAATGAAAGCGCGAAAAGGTCTTTCATTACAAAGTATGGCCAGAATGGCAGCGTATCTTTCTGAGCATCCGCTTTGGACGTGCGGCGCACTTCAACACCTGTTGGGTTGTTGTTGCCCGTTGTGTGGAAAGCCCAGATGTGAACGATCACAAGGCCAGCAATCACGAATGGCAGCAAATAGTGCAGCGAGAAGAAACGGTTCAGCGTCGCGTTATCAACAGCAGGTCCACCCAGCAGCCATTGCTGCAGGCCTTCGCCGATGAAGGGGATCGCGCCGAAGAGACCGGTAATAACCGTTGCGCCCCAGAAGGACATTTGACCCCATGGAAGAACGTAACCAAGGAAACCAGTCGCCATCATCAGAAGATAGATGAGCATACCGATGATCCATGTGATCTCGCGTGGGGCTTTATATGAACCGTAGTACAGGCCACGGAAGATGTGGGCATAAACAGCGATAAAGAACAGCGATGCACCGTTCATGTGCAGATAGCGGATCATGTGACCGCCATTCACGTTACGCATGATGTGCTCGATAGAAGCAAACGCCATGTCGACGTGAGGTGTGTAGTGCATCACAAGAACGATGCCTGTGACGATCTGCAAAGCAAGACAGAAAGTCAGGATGATACCCCAGATCCACATCCAGTTCAGGTTCTTGGGTGTGGGGATCATGATTGTATTGTAGAGCAAACCAATCACGGGAAGGCGGGATTCAACCCACTTTTCACCTTTGGTCTTCGGCTCGTAATGGTCGTGAGGAATTCCAGACATTTCTTAGCCTCTCCCTTAACCGAGTTTAATTGTTGAAGCGTCTTCGAAAGCCGCTGGCGGAACCGGAAGGTTCTCAGGCGCTGGACCTTTGCGAATACGGCCGGATGTATCGTAGTGTGAGCCGTGGCATGGGCAGAACCAGCCGTGGTAATCACCAGCGCCATCGCCAAGCGGAACGCAGCCAAGGTGCGTACAAACGCCCATCATGACCAGCCATTCGCCTTCAAGCTCGCTCTCTGGCGGAGCAAGGAAACGGTTGCTGTCGCTGCCGTCACCGCCGTTTGGCAGGTTGGCGTTGCGTGCATCGTTATCGATGAGCGTTGTCAGATCGACAGCGTTTGCCTCTTCGATCTCTTTTTCGGTGCGGCGGCGAATAAAGACAGGTTTGCCTAGCCATTTTACCGTCAGCTGTGTCCCCGGTGCGAGGTCAGCCACATCAACCCGGATCGAAGAGAGCGCTTTCACGTCTGCCGATGGGTTCATCTGGTTTACAAGGGGCCAAACAGCGGCACCTGCGGTTACTGCGCCAGCACCTGCTGTCGCGTAGTAGAGGAAATCCCTACGGGTGCCTTCGTGATCGTCTGCGTGGGACACGAGGTTCTCTCCATATCTGGGCCACCAAATTGTGTTTTAGGCGGCAAATACGCGTCAGGCCGCAGGAATCCCTACAGCCGGTTCGATGCGGTATTAGCGCCCCCTTGCGCCCTCGTCCAGCAAGCAAAGCATCGGAATGTAATTAGCGCCGATGTGTCGCGGTTGTGAGGTCACACTTTAGGGTGTAATTGCGCGCAGCGAACAGCTAAAATCAGATAATCGCTATCGAGGACGTTCAGATGCGCAAAATTCTTTCAGCCTTGGCTTGCACGGCCATCACATCCGCTGTTGCAGCGCCTGCCGCCGCTGAAATGGAGCTTAGCATTTATGGCGGCTCACAATCGTCGCCTCATAGCCGCGTGTCCGGTGCCTATCCAGGCACGGGTGCCCGCTACAACGCGCTGATTGGCTGGGAGGGCAAAAGTTTTGCGCCGCCCCCTTACTATGGCGCGCGCGCGACCTGGTGGCAGCGCCCTGATCTTGGCTTTGGTATCGAATTGACACACGCGAAAGTTTACGCGCCAGTCGCCGAACGTTCTGCAATCGGTTTTAACCGAATGGAATTCACCGACGGGCACAATATTCTGACGTTCAACGTGACCAAGCGCTGGAACGATAGGTTTGGACCTTTCACACCTTATGTCGGCGCAGGCATTGGTATCGCAATTCCGCATGTGGATGTGACATCGGCAAATGGCTATCGTTCGCTAGGCTACCAGCTTACTGGTCCCGCTGCCCGTCTTACGGCTGGTGCGAAATATGATCTGTCTGACAGTTGGGCTTTGTTTGGTGAATATCAGTTCACCTATTCTTCCAACAAAGCAAAATTGCCAGCAGGTGGCAGCCTGAACACCGATATCATCACCAATGCGATCAATATCGGTGTCAGCTTCAGTTTCTGATCTTATCCAACTGGTGCCGTTGCCTGCATCGCAGGACGCTGGCTGAACTCGGCATACCAAGCTGCCAGCGCGTCATTGCCTTTGCGCCAGTCGCGGTGTCCATGACGGAAATCCACATAGGCCAGCGCACAGGCAACTGCCACCTGGCCCATATCAAGCGGTCCGGCAAGGTGGCTCATCCAACGCGTGTTCAGGACATTGCAAGCGCTTTCGATCTTGCCATACTGACCGTCGACGAACGCTGCCATGCGCAGTTCTTCAGGGCGCAAGCGGCCCTCGTAGGTCATCAAGAGCGCCGCATCCATGATGCCGTCGCCAGTTGCTTCAAGCGTCAATGTTTCCCAGCGGCGATTGCCGCTCGGGTACAGCTTGCCGCCCGCACGTGCATCCAGAAAGGCGCAGATGACGCGACTGTCATAAAGCGTTGCGCCGTCCGGCCGCTCAAGCGCGGGTATTTTTCCCAGCGGGTTCTTCTGCACAACTTCCGCATTTGGCGTAAGAGGTGTGCCAGATCCCTCAACAAGCACTACATCATCGAGTTGGCCTGTTTCATGGAGCATAACCATGACTTTGCGCACATAGGGCGAAGCGGGACTATAAGCGAGTTTCATCTATCTTACTCCTGTTGATCCGGTTTTGGCGGGCTGTCCATCAGCGCCGCAAGGCTTTGGGTTTCATGACCGATACCGTTCTTGGCAACTTGTTTGGCCGCGGCCCTGCGCACGGGTTCGGGTTTGTTCTGGCCAAGTTTCCAAGTGCTTTGCATTTCTGTAATTGTGAGGCGAACAGGGGAAATTGCCCGCATCATCTTTTCCAGCACCCCGTCGCTCATCTTTTCAGCGATCCAAGGTTGCTTGGGCGTAAGTCGTTGCTCGAAATGGGCGCTTTGATAGGCGATCAGATCACGCAAAGTATCGTCGGGCATTAGCTCCAAGGTGCCCTCGAAATGCACGGCAACGTAATTCCATGTCGGCACCTGATCCGCGACTTCATACCAATCAGGCGAAATGTAGCTGTCAGGCCCCATGACCGATAACTTAGCAGGCATCGCCCCGTTCTTCAGCGCGCGGGCAATGGGATTGGAGCGCACCAAATGAAGCCCGGCGAAATCCGCGTCCTCGCTCAGCAAAAACGGCACATGTGCGATCAGGGGGGTTGGTTCAGCGTTTATAAGAAGCGTGCCAAAGCTACGCTCGCGGGCGAAGGCGAGGCTGTGCTTGGCGTCGGTAGTGCGAAAGATCGGGTTCGGATGCATGAGCGCAGCAAAAGTCTTTGCGCAAGGATTTGCAATTCCTTTTGTGAAAAGAATTGTACCCCTAGGCAGTCAGTTGTGATCCGTTCTGGCCGATGATTTGCGCTGTTACGATCTGGCCCTCAGTTTGGGCGCGCGCGAACGTCACTTCGGTAAACTGCTCGGTGCGCCCCATATGTTCGTTCTCCATCAGGATGTGATGGGTCTTGCCCTGTTGTGCCGACAAATGCGCCGCCACCTGTGCATCACCTGCGGCGCGCAGCCGCGCAGCGCGCTCTTTGATGGCCTTACCGTTTACAACGGGCATGCGCGCTGCAGGCGTGCCTTGACGCGCTGAATAGGGAAACACATGCAGCCATGTCAGATCGCACTCTTGAACAAGCTTGAGAGAATTTTCAAACATCGCGTCTGTTTCGGTAGGAAACCCTGCAATAATGTCGGCGCCGTAAGTCATATCAGGGCGCAGGCGCTTGGCCTCTTCGCAAAACGCTATGGCATCGTCGCGCAGGTGGCGACGTTTCATCCGTTTGAGGATCATGTCATCGCCGGCTTGCAGGCTCAGATGGAGATGCGGCATCAGGCGTGGTTCGGTGGCGATGGCCTGCATCAGGTTCTCATCCACTTCGATCGAATCAATCGAACTGATCCGAAGGCGCGGCAGATCGGGCACCAGCTTGAGAATGCGCATCACCAGATCACCCAGCTTTGGTTCCGCCGGAAGATCGGCACCCCAAGAGGTGAGATCAACACCTGTCAGCACGACTTCGTTGTAGCCTTTGCCGACAAGCCGCTTGATCTGTTCAACCACAACGCCAGCGGGCACAGAACGGGAATTTCCGCGGCCATATGGAATAATGCAAAACGTACAGCGGTGATCGCAGCCGTTCTGGACCTGCACATAAGCGCGGCTGCGTGTGCCGAATCCGTCGATCAAGTGACCAGCGGTTTCCGTGACCGACATAATGTCATCGACCTGCACCGCTTCGGTTTCACCTATAAAATCCGCCGACAGCCCTTTCCATGTGTTGGCCTGCATTTTCTCTGTATTGCCGATGACTGCGTCAACTTCAGACATTGCAGCGAATGTCTCGGGCTCGGTCTGCGCCGCACATCCGGTCACGATCAAACGCGCATCGGGATTTTCGCGCCGCAATTTGCGAATTTCCTGACGGGCTTTTCGTACAGCTTCGGCCGTAACGGCGCATGTATTCACGATGACTGCATTGGACAGCCCAGCCTCGGCCGATAGCTCTTTCATGGCTTCGGTTTCATAGGCGTTCAGGCGGCAGCCTAGCGTAGTGAACTTGGGGGCGTTCATCTGATGCCCCGCCAATGCCCATCAAATACATGTGCCCATGCGCCTGTCATCAAGACACCCGAGGGCGCAATCTTGATACGAATCTCGCCGCCATCAAGCTGGAGGGTTGCTGGGCCATCAATCAAACCGCGTCGTGTTGCGGCGACCGCGACAGCACAGGAGGATGATCCAGACGCCAGCGTGATCCCCACGCCGCGTTCCCAGACCCGCATGCGAATCTGGTTGGGACCGGTGATTTGCGCGATCTGGACATTCGTGCGTTCGGGGAAAAGCGGGTGGTGCTCGATCGTTGGCCCGAAAGCTTCAAGATCAATGGCCTCAACGTCGTCCACAAAAAAGGTACAATGCGGATTGCCCATGCCTGTGGCGGTCGGCGCACCCTCTATAGGCAGTTCTAACGTGTCTATTTCACGCGCCAGCGGGATTTCATCCCAGCGCATCAAGGGTTGGCCCATGTTGACTTCAATATCGCCATTTCCTGCATCAACTGCGTGCAAGAGCCCACGCTCGGTTCGGATATTCAAAGCAACCGCTTTCCTGCGCGCAAGTTCCCAGCCAGCAATGCAGCGCGTCGCATTTCCGCACGCGCCGGCAATGCTGCCGTCAGCGTTCCAGAACACCAATTCGATATCGGCCTCTGCATGGCTTCGAATCGCGACAAGCTGGTCATACCCGACGCCGCAATGACGATCTGCCATAGCAATCACCAACGCCTGAGTGACCAGCGGACCGCTTGCCCGCTCGTCAAAAACGACAAAGTCGTTGCCTAGCCCATGCATCTTCATGAACGGCAGGGATGTTCCAGTCTGGCTTGCCATATTCGCGCATATAGAGGTGCCGCGGAAATGAATCCAGACATTGTGCACATTTACATGATTTTCGGGGTTGACCCGCTGGGCTGCACTTTCTAGATACCGCCCTCAGTGGGCCGTTAGCTCAGTTGGTAGAGCAACTGACTTTTAATCAGTAGGTCGATGGTTCGAACCCATCACGGCTCACCATTTTTTCTCTTAATAACAACCAAATCAAGTCTGAAACCAGAATTGTGTCTGGTTGTAGTCCAGTCGAATCTGACAACGAGCTTGGTCTTGCCAAACGGAACGTGATTTCGATGGGATATTGCTTGGGTGATACTATCTAAAGCAGTGCGCAGATGAACAAAGCGGGTTGCTGCTTCGTAGAGAGCGTCGGCAACGGGCAATGGCGTTTGCGGGTTTTTTGCCTTGGAGGGTTTGTTCGGTTTTGGGGGGCTAAACCAAACCAAGTCTAAAGAAGGCGTTTTTTAGGGCTATTCTTTAACAGCTGCTCGTGCATTATCTATGTACACAATATGTATGAAGAGAGCGCGGCAATGCCTGTTAACAAGAAATCATTTTGCGCGTCTGACTTGCGTAACCGGATCCTGTCGCAAGATATTGCGCCGGGTTCGGATCTGGATGAAGTACGCCTGTCAGAGGAATACGGTATTTCCCGGACGCCATTGCGTGAAGTGCTTCATCGCTTGTCTGGCGATGGCTATGTCCGGCTGGAAGACAACCGCGGCGCTAAAGTTGCGTCAATGGATCTATCGGTCATGCGCGTGTTCTTTCAGACGGCACCGCTGATTTACTGTTCCATAGCCAGCCAAGCCGCCGAAAGCCGCACGAGCGAGCAACTCTCGCACCTGAAAGAGACGCAGCGCAGTTTTGTGGCGGCGATCCATGCCGGTGAAACGGGTAGTGTCGCTCTTTTGAACCACAAGTTTCACGAACAGATCGGCGAAATGGCACAGAACCCGTATCTGATGGCCAGCCTGAAACGCATGCTGATTGACCATACGCGTTTCAGCCAGACTTTTTTCCGTCCCAAATCAGGCGCAGACAAAGACCGAATTGCCAAATCCATCGCCCAGCACGAGGCCATGATTTGTGCGATCGAAGCACAGGAAGCCGCGGTTATGATTGATCTGACCTTGCAGCACTGGGATCTGTCGCGCGACCAGATCGAAAAATATGTTCGTCCAGACCCGCTTCCCCTTGATGTCATCTCAATGAAAGACCGCCGCCATGCAGTTTGAAGGGATCTACACCCCGATCATCACGCCTTATCACGACGACTTTTCCTGCAATGAAGAGGCGCTTGCGCAAACAGTTGAACATTTGATCGCAGCAGGCGTTCACGGCATCATCGTTGCTGGATCAACTGGCGAATACTATGCCCAAACCGCCGAAGAGCGCCTTTGGATGATGGAGCGCTGCGCCGATTTGATACAGGGCCGCGTTCCGATGATTGTGGGGACTGGCGCAATCCGGACAGAAGACAGCATCATGTTTGCCCAAGCCGCAAAGGCGAACAACGCTGACGCCTTGCTTGTCGCAACGCCGCCCTACGCCTATCCGACGGGCCGCGAAATTGCCTTGCACGCACTCGCGATTGATCGCGCGGCCAACCTGCCC
This sequence comes from Planktotalea sp., assembly GCF_049680325.1. Lineage (GTDB taxonomy): Bacteria > Pseudomonadota > Alphaproteobacteria > Rhodobacterales > Rhodobacteraceae > Planktotalea. Next base: position 8,357 of record NZ_JBAUHO010000149.1, on the reverse strand, counting down.
GTGATGCTCTACAACTACCCTGGCCGCATGTCTGTGAACATGGACGAGGAAACGCTGGATCGTTTGGGGCGCTCGCCGAACTTCTGCGCCATCAAGGAAAGCAGCGGCGATATCAATCGCGTGCATATGCTGGCGCGGGACTACCCTCACATCGCCCTGTCCTGCGGGATGGACGATCAAGCGTTGGAGTTCTTCGCTTGGGGCGCGCGTTCTTGGGTCTGCGCGGGATCGAATTTTGCACCTGAAGCGCATATCGCCCTGTATCAGGCTTGCGCTGTTGAGGGCGATTTCACCAAAGGCCGCGCTATCATGTCGGCTATGCTGCCTTTGATGAGCGTTCTCGAGCAGGGCGGAAAGTTTGTGCAGTGCATCAAATACGGCCTGACCTTGCGCGGCATTGATGCAGGTCCGCCGCGCAAGCCGCTTCAACCGCTTAACAAAGATGACAAACGCCAGTTGGCTGAAGTTATCCGCACAATGAACACCACCATTTCAAGCATCACCGGAGAGACGCTATGAGTGATCTTCTGACACAGGCCGAATACCAAGCCATTGCTCAAAGTCTGGACTTCCCGCGCACGGCTTTCATTGACGGGAAGTATCGCGCAGGACGCGGTGCCCGCTTTGCGACGATAAATCCTGCTACGGGCAAAGATCTTGTGGAAATATCCGGGTGTAATGCGGATGACGTTGATTTCGCAGTTGGCAAAGCGCGTGAGGCTTTTGAACAAGGCCATTGGTCAAAACTGCATCCATCTGATCGCAAAGATGTGCTGATCCGGCTTTGCAAATTGATTACCCGCAACCGCCGCGAGTTGGCTGTTATGGAAAGCCTGGACAGCGGCAAGCCAATCCTGGATTGCGAAACGATCGATGTGCCTGAGACGATTCACTGCATCAAATGGCATGCTGAGGCGGCTGATAAGATCTACGATCAGACCAGCCCAACAGGCGATGATGCAATATCGATGATCGTGCGTGAGCCGATTGGCGTTGTGGGGGCCGTGTTGCCGTGGAATTTCCCTTTGATGATGCTGGCCTGGAAGATCGGGCCTGCTTTAGCGGCTGGCTGTAGTGTCATTGTTAAACCTGCCGAGCAGACGTCGCTTACGGCGCTACGCATTGCGGAACTGGCACATGAGGCGGGCGTGCCACGCGGTGTCTTACAAGTGCTGCCCGGCGATGGTCCCTCTGTGGGCGAACCACTGGGCCGTCACATGGATGTCGATATGGTCAGCTTTACCGGATCAACTGAAACGGGACGGCGTTTCTTGCACTATGCCGCGGACAGCAACCTGAAGAAAATCGTACTGGAATGCGGGGGCAAAAACCCTGCTGTTGTGTTCGACGACGCCGAAAACCTTGACCACGTAGCAGAGCATGTTGTGAATGCTGCGTTCTGGAACGCAGGGCAGAATTGTTCTGCTGCGTCACGCTTGATTGTCCATAAAAGCGTCAAAGCCGCTTTGATAGAACGGATTGAAGCGCGCCTGCGCGATTGGAAAACCGGCGATCCGCTCGACCCTGCCACCCACATAGGCGCGCTGATCGACGCGGAGCATTGTGCCAAAGTGCGCAGCTTTCTTGAAACAGGTGACAAAGGTGAAGGGCCCTATGTTTCGCCGGTCCTTTATCATGTGAGCAAGGATGACCCAAAAGCGATCGAGGAAATTTTTGGCCCTGTTTTGTGCGTCATCGAGGCCGCCAGCAACGATGAAGCTATCGAGATCGCCAACCAGACCAATTATGGTCTGGCGGCGTCTGTTTTCACGGCCAACACGCGTCAGGCCATTCGCGCCGCTCGCGACATCCGTGCAGGCACAGTTACGGTGAATTGCTATGGTGAAGGTGACATCGCAACCCCCTTTGGCGGCTACAAGCAATCGGGTTTTGGCGGGCGCGACAACGGCATTCATGCCCATGACCAGTTCACAGAACTGAAGACGATCTGGGTCGATCTGAGTGACCCTGCAAGCGGGGATAACATCGGATGAGCGTTGATGCAGTAGGGACCACGCGCCGTGGACGCGGTGCCCGCAAAGCGATACGCCAAACGCGCGATATCAGTATGCTGCCAGCGTTGAAGCGGGGCATTCCACTGACCGAGCCGATGTCAGCAGAGCGTATCGCGCAGATTGACAACGCTTCCATGGACATTCTTGAACAAGTCGGCGTCGTTTTTCGCGACCCCATTGCACTTGAGGACTGGCGACGCGCTGGTGCTGACGTGCGCGGCGAAACTGTGCATCTCGACCGCGCGTTGGTGCGTTCACTGATACAGTCGATCCCGTCAAGCTTTACCTATCACGCGCGCAATCCGGCCAATAACCTGCCGTTTGGAAAGGATCATGCGATCTTCGTGCCAATGACGGGCGCACCGTTTGTGCGCGATCTGGATGATGTGCGGCGCAACCCGACCCTTGAGGACTTGGCGAATTTCCACAAGCTCAGCCATATGTCGCCTGCGCTTCACTCTTCGGCGCATCATATTGTTGAACCCTACGATCATCCGATCAGCCAGCGGCATCTGCGGATCACATATTCCTCGATGAAGCATTCCGACAAAACGTTCATGGGCATGACTACCAGCCCTAGAAATGCACAGGACGTGCTAGAGATGAGCGCGCTTTTATTTGGCGAGGATTTCATGCAAACCCATCCGGTTGTGACCGGAAACATCAATGGGAACTCCCCATTGGTATGGGATGAAACCATGCTAGGAGCGCTGCGCGCTTTTGGCCAATATAACCAACCAGTCCTGTGCTCTCCCTTTGTGCTGGGCGGGGCGAATACGCCTGCCAGTGTCGCGCCGACTGTTGCCCAGTTAAACGCCGAGGCGCTTAGCGCATTGGCCTATAGTCAAGTTGTGCGTAAGGGCATGCCTGCCATTTACGGTCACTACCTTGCGACTGTTTCGATGAAATCCGGCGCGCCAATGGCTGGCACGCCAGAGATCAGTTTGATGAACATGATGATTGGCCAGATGGCGCGGTTCTACGATGTGCCTTGGCGCACCTCAAACACGCTTGGCGGGTCAAAGACCTTTGATGCACAAGCGGGCTACGAAAGCGCCAGCACGATGATGGCCGTCTTGATGTCAGGGGCCAACTACATCTGGCATTCGGCGGGCTGGAACGAAGCGGGAATGCATTGCTCTATGGCCAAATTCGTGGTCGACGCCGAACAATGCGCCATGGGATATCGCATGGCGCAAGGCGTCAACTGGGACGACTTTGAGGACGCCATGCAGGCAGTCCGCGACGTTGGCCCGGGGGGCCACTATTTGGGGCATCCGCATACGCTCGAGAATTTTCAAAGGGCGTTTTTCATGCCGGAGCTGTTTGACAACAACTCCATCGAGCAATGGCAGGCCGAGGGCTCGGTCGAGATAACCGAACGTGCGCTCAAGCAGGTGCGCCAGATGCTTGGGGAATACGAAGAACCAAAGCTTGATGCAGGTGTAAACGACGCATTGCTTGACTACATCGCGCGGCGCGAACGCGAAATCCCTGCGGCAGATGCGCTGAACCAGAGCTTCTAAGGTGTCCCAGATACACATCAGCAAGCTCCCCGTTGATCCCGGGCCAGCCGCTTGGAACGAACTGTTGCCCGATGCTGCGCCCGTGAGCACGCTCAATGGTGCTGTAATCGCCGATTGGATTGTGATCGGGGCAGGATTTGCGGGGCTTTCAGCCGCGCGCAGGCTGACGCAACTTCGCCCGTCTGATCGAATTGTCATGTTGGAAGCAAGCCGCGTCGCACAAGGCCCTGCAGGGCGCAACTCGGGGTTCATGATCGATTTGCCACATGATCTGTCTTCTTCGGATTATGGTGGAGCCTTGGAGAAGGATGTCATCCTGACGGCTGACAACCGGCACGCTATCGAATTTGCAGCGGCGATGGCGAAGGACTTTGGCCTTGGTCACGACGTATTCGCCAGAAGCGGCAAAATTAACGGCGCCGCAACGGCAAAGGGTGATCGCCACAATCAGGAATACGCCGCGCACCTTGAGCAAATGGGTGAACCTTCCGAACTGCTTGACGCCGAAGCAATGCGCGCCCTGACTGGCACGAATTACTACCGCAGCGGCCTGTTTACGCCCGGTACAGCGATGATACAGCCGGCAGCCTATGTGCGCGGTGTCGCGCAGGGCCTGTTATCGGCCGGGGTCGCGATCTTTGAAAACAGCCCGGTGATTGCGCTTGAAAAGACAACAACCTGGCAGGCTGCCACACCAGGTGGAACAGTGTCGGCCCCTAAGGTTATTCTGGCAGTCAATGGACACCTGAACAGCTTTGGTTATCTCAAGGGCCAGCTGATGCATGTGTTCACCTACGCCTCGATGACACGCCCCTTGCGCGACGACGAAATGGCGGTTCTGGGCGGTTCGCGCGAATGGGGGCTAACACCTGCTGACCCGATGGGCACTACAGCGCGACGCATCAAGGCACATGATGGTGATAGGCTAATCATTCGCAACCGCTTTACCTTTGATCCCTCGATGGAGGTCAATCAGCGCCGCATTGATGTTGTCGCTAAGGATCACGACCGCTCGTTCGCGGCGCGTTTTCCGATGCTGGATCAAGTCGAAATGCAATACCGTTGGGGCGGGCGTCTTTGTCTGAGCCGCAACAACGTTAATGTCGTCAGTGAAGTGCAAGACGGGCTGTTTGCTGCCTGTTGCCAAAACGGATTGGGCACAACACGCGGTACCTTGACTGGACTGTTGGCCGCAGAGCTGGCAACTCAAACACATTCTGACAGACTTGACAGGGCATTGGCCGTCGCGCCGCCCACGCGCCTCCCGCCGCGCCTGATCGCAAGCCTCGGGGCAAATGCCATCCTGCGCTGGCAAGAACACTTGGCAGGTTCCGAGCTATAATGATCGTGATTGAAAATCGTCTAGACCGATTATTTCAACGCACAAAGTGGCCATTGGCACCGCCGCAAGAATCCGCTTTCTCAAACCTACCTCTTTGAATGGTGCAGTTCCTTCTAGAAAGCCATTCGCGTGGTTTCGCCTGCTTCGCAATCAGTTAAATGAAATTTCGAATGCGCTTTTGACAGAACGGAATTTTTGGAAGAACAGCTTGTTGAATGTGATGGTTTCTTGACTCTACCTGAATAATTGCGGCCTCATGGTCGTCGCAATTACGCAGGCTGTGGAAAGGGAACTTCGGATGCAGGAGCAAGCTGGAATGACGCCAACCGGATGCCCCATGTCCGCAAAAGCCGAGCAGTTCGATGCTTTTGGCGATGAGTTTCGTCTTGATCCAGCCGAAGCCCTGCGCTGGGCGCGCGCGCAAGAGCCGGTGTTTTATAATCCCAAACTCGGCTATTGGGTCGTTAGCCGATATGCGGATGTAAAGGCAGTTTTTCGCGACAATATCCTGTTCTCGCCTTCAATCGTTTTGGAGAAAATTACGCCATCGCCGCCCGAGGCCATGGAAATCCTGAAGCGCTATGACTACGCGCTCAACCGCACCTTGGTGAACGAGGACGAGCCTGCTCATATGGAGCGGCGGCGGCTTTTGATGGAGGACTTCCTGCCCGAACGGTTAGAGCATCACGCCCCAATGGTGCGCGCGCTGACGCGTGAGGCGATGGATCAGTTTATCGAAAAAGGGCAGGCCGAGCTTGTCGCAGATATGTTCTGGGAAATTCCCCAGACAGTGGCGCTGAAGTTCCTTGGGGTGGATGAAGAGGATATCGAAGATCTCAAATCATTCTCGGTTGCGCATACGACCAATACATGGGGGCGCCCCGAACCGGAAGAACAGCTGGCTGTCGCCGAAGCAGTAGGTGAATTCTGGCAGGCTTCGGGTCGCATTCTGGAAAAAATGAAAGCCAACCCCGATGCGCCCGGATGGATGCAGACAAGCATCCGCCAGCATTTGAAATACCCAGAAATAGTAACGGAATCCTATCTGCATTCGATGATGATGGCGATCCTTGTGGCGGCGCATGAGACGACTGCAAACGCCTCTGCCAATGCGTTCCGAATGCTGCTGAGCCAACCGGGGGTTTGGGATGAGATCGTCGAAAACCCGGGGTTGATCCCCAATGCGGTTGAAGAATGCCTGCGCCATTCCGGCCCGATTGCTGCGTGGCGCAGACAGGCGACGCAGGACACGGAAATTGGCGGCGTTGCGATTCCCGAAGGGGCCAAGCTACTGATCGCGACTGCCTCAGCCAACCATGACAAGCGGCAGTTTGAGAACCCCGATCTGTTGGATTTGTACCGTGACAACTCGGCGGATCATCTGACCTTTGGCTATGGCAGCCATCAATGTATGGGTAAGAACATCGGTCGTATGGAAATGCGGATTTTTCTGGATGAGTTCACGCGCCGCCTACCGCATATCAAGCTGAAGCAAGACCAGAGCTTTGAGTTCCCTGCTAATATCTCGTTTCGGGGTCCCAAAGCGGTTTGGGTAGAGTGGGATCCAGCACTTAACCCTGATGTGATCCGCCCTCCGATGGATTTCCCGATTGGGCCGCCCGAAAAGCAATCGATCATTCGTCAGCTTACCGTGGCAGGTGCTGAAACGCGCGGTGAGGTGATGTATCTGACCCTGCAAGATCCGCGTGGCCGCGATTTGCCCGCATGGAGCGCTGGCGCGCATGTCGATCTTATCGTCGGCGCGTATGTGCGCAAATATTCGCTTTGCGGTGACGCAACGGATCGCAAGCACTGGCAGCTCGCCATTCTGCGCGAAGAGGATGGGCGCGGTGGTTCCAAGCATATCCATGATGCGCTGCAAACAGGGTCCAAGGTGAGTGTCACAGGCCCGCATAACCATTTCCATCTGGGCGAGGCCGAGGACACCCATGTGCTCATTGCTGGCGGTATTGGCATTACGCCCATACTTGCTATGGCGGATCGTTTGAAGGCGATGGGCAGCCCATATGAGTTGCACTTTGCAGGGCGCACGCGCAATGCGATGCCTTTGTTACTGCGCGCCGAACGGGATCACGGCGAATGTCTCATGGTCTATGCGGGCGATGAAAGCCGCCGTTTGGATCTGGCACAGATCACCAAGGATTGCAGCGCAGCTAGGCCTGTCTACGCTTGCGGGCCAGAAAGGCTTTTGAATGCGCTTGAAGACCTGGCGCAGGGCTGGCCAGAACATAGTCTGCATTTCGAACATTTCAGCGCCGCGGAGAACCTGCTGGATCCCGAAAACGAACACGGTTTCGAGGTAGACCTACGCGACTCGGGCCTGACACTTTCGGTGCGCCCGGATCAAACCCTGCATCAGGCCTTGCAAGGTGCAGGCATTGATATTGCTTGCGATTGCAAGGAGGGGCTGTGTGGCTCTTGCGAGGCGATTGTGACAGAGGGCGAAATAGATCATCGTGACCGCGTGCTTTCAAAAGCGGAACGCGCTGAAGGCACGCGGATGATGACCTGCTGTTCGCGCGCCAAAGGTGCCAAGATCGCACTAGCGCTATAGGAACGCAGCTATTTCGTGCAGCCCCCGCGCCTTTATGATGCCGTACGCATAGGGGTCGTTGGCTCGGCGCACAGGTTCATCAGCGCAATCTCTATCCTGACTTTTTTACCCTGAACTGGCCCTGTGATGACCATCGAAGATGTAGGGCGATGCCTGTGTGCCAAGCCTTGTAAAACCCGAGGACCACTTAGCAGCGTTCAACATCACACCGAGACGATGGACAGTAGCTGCTCGCGTGCGATGTCCTGTTTGGCTGCATTTTCGATCACTTCACCGCGACGGAGCACAACAATGCGATCGGCCAAATCGAACGCAAAATCGAAGTACTGTTCTACCAAGACAATTGCCATGTCTCCGCGATCCCGCAGAAGGCGAATGACTTCGCCAATGTGCTGAATGATGTTTGGTTGAATGCCCTCTGTCGGCTCGTCCAGCAGTAACAGTTTCGGCTTGGTGATAAGCGCCCGTGCAATTGCCAATTGCTGCTGTTGGCCGCCAGATAGATCGCCGCCCCGACGTGTCTGCATTTCCTTAAGGACAGGAAAGAGCTGATAAATTTCATCTGGGATGAAGTGTTCTGATTTGGGAAGGCAGGAAAACCCCGTTTGCAGGTTTTCGCGAACTGTTAGTAGCGGGAAGATATCGCGCCCTTGGGGCACATAGCCAACGCCCATCTGTGCCATCTTGTGCGCGTTCATCTGGCCCAAAGGTTTGCCGTCGAACGTAACATCCCCGCTTGAGCGCGGATGCGTGCCAGAGATCGCCCTCAAAAGGCTGGTTTTGCCAACGCCGTTGGTGCCCATGACACATGTCACATCGCCCAAACGCGCCTTCGGCCAGAACCGACCCTTCATGGAGCACCGTCACTATCCAATCTAGGCGGCGCACAAACTCCATAT
>NZ_JBAUHO010000148.1:0-6750 GCF_049680325.1 Planktotalea sp. | reverse complement strand
ACCAAGGATTATTTCGCGCGCTGGTTATCCGCGCTTATCTCCTTCGCGATCTACCCTATCGTGGTCGCAGGGGTCTTCGCGACCATCACCGGGGTGGCCTCGGCTCTCATCGGTGAACTAGGCGATCCCGAAGGGGCCTCAAACATCGGCGCGCTCATCCCCTTCTTCATGATGGTGCTCATGGCCAAGGGCTTCATTATCGCCACGCCCTTCATCGTCCGCGCGATCTCCGGCAACATCATGATGCCCGCCCTCTCCGGAGGTCTCGGCGGCGGCTACAGCTTTGCCCGCGCCGCCATGGGAAGCCAGCAGGCCTACAATCGCTACCTCATCGGCGGGGCCAGTGGCGCAGAATACGCAGCCCTCAGGGCGCGGCAGTTCTTCGGCTTACAGCAGATGCCCGTGAGGCAAGGCATGGGGCAGACGGGTTCCGCAGGAGGCACAGGATCCGCAGACACGGGGTCAAAAATGCTGGCGCAGCTGGCGAGACTGGGTCGACTTGGACGACGGTGACGGCCGAGGCCGTTCACCGGGTTCACTTTCGCTGTGCTGCGGATACACCGAACCGATCATCTATGGCGGTGTGCAGCGTGGTCGGGAAAGCCAAGTGTGCCAGCGCTGCATTCGGGCCTCCGAAGTGGCCGCTCACAGCCGAGTGCAGCAAAAACCGGAGGCGAATGTAGCCGAGAGTAGAGTGGTGAAGCGTTGCGTGTTCTTTTAGATATGGTCAGACGGCACGGGCTTTCCAGATTTGATAGATTGTCTTGCGGCGCTCAAATGCCTCCGGGCCGCCCTCCATGATGGAAATGACGTTGGACTGACAGGACTTATCGTCGATATTGCCAACCGATATGGCGATGTCATCATCGCTGGCGCTGCATGTGGTGATGGTCTCGGCATCGCCAAGCACCGGAAAATTCGCGTTATGTGTCGCGAAGATGAATTGCTGGTTTGGCTTGATCCGCCGAAGCAGCTTGACCACCTCCTCGTAGACGGTCTGGCTATCAAGATCATCTTCCGGCTGGTCGATGAGCAGAAGATCATTCCCCTTCTGGCTAAGCAGGAAGAGCATCATCGCGGAGGCGCGCTGACCAAGAGAATGCGACAGAAGTGCTTTGCCGTGATACGTCACCGCATAGCTGTTGGGCACCTGATAAGAGATGAGTGCGTAGAGATTTGCTATGAAGAGCTTTTTGAAGTCCTCGCTTTTTCCCTTCGCGTGAGCACAAGCCTTTTCGAGGTCTTTGAAAATCTCGCCAAAATCGGAGTAAGCCTCTGCAAGTGCATTATAATATTCCCTGCGAAGATTATTGCCTCGAAGTAACCCGTCGATATGGGTCGTGAAGGCGTTGCGGTCTCCCTTGAACGCTGCATTTACTCTCAATGATCCTTGCGATTCGTTGATGATTTTCAGCGCCGCCGCGATTAACTTGAATTCATCGTGCCAGGCATCATTCAGCGATGTCATGGCGATCAGGACGGCTTCGAGCCTTGTTTTTTCCTTTCCCGTCCGCTTGGCCAGCTCGGCGATTTCAGCTTCAAGCTCCTGCTTGCGCTGCGTAAGCTTGATATAGGCATCCGGCTGGATCGAGGTAACGCCCTGTTCGTCCAACGCTTTGACCAGTTCCCGCTCGGTCTCGGCAAATTCTTCCTTTAGGCCGTCGCGCACGCCTTCAAGCTCTTGGCGCAGTTCATCCAGATCGCCGGACTTGGTCTTGATGGTGGCAGCAAGAGCCTTGGCTGTCGCAACCGTGCCTTTTAGCTCTTCCACCTTGGCTGCGTAGCGCGTGAAGAAATCAGCATTTTGATCGGAGGCATGAACTTCTATCAGCTTGAAATCTTCTTCGGCCTGGGTTGCAGCATCATCAATCGTCTTGCGCCAGGCCGCAGCCGTCTCGTCAATACCCTGACAGTAGGTCAGGTCCTCGCTATAGGCCAATTGCTTTTCAAGCTTGTCCTTGATGCCATGCTTGTCGAATTGCTCCAGGTTGAATTCAACATCCTTGAGTTCATCTTCCAGCGCTTGCTTGTCCTCCGCATCGCCGCGGACAGAATTGAAGCTCTCTATAGCCGACTTTAGTTCGCCCGCGCGTTCCTCGATCTTTTGCCGCACACCCTTTAGGCTATCGCCCATGAGCTTTTCGACAAGATCGTGCCCGAAGCCCTTTCCAGCAGCGGAGAGGTCCTTCTGCCCGAAGTAAAGCGGCTTGGCGATGATCGTCTCCTTAATGGAGACACCGGGGCGCAGCACGCCATCGACATAAACATCCGGCAAATGCCCCCAGATGCGCCTAACCTCATAGCGACCGCCATGCCGATCGGTCGCTTCGACAATTACCTTGCCGCCGCTTTTCAGAACATGGGGCAGGAGCTTATCCTTATATTCCTTGTCCTGTGCCTTTTCGCCAAAGGGGATATCAAGCGCGTAGCGCACGCTTTCCAGGATAGAAGATTTTCCGCTGCCCTGAATGCCAATCAGACAATTCAGATGCGGAGAGAAGGTAACACGCCTAACATCCAGCAACCCGCCTTCAAAGCGAACGGCGTTGATGTGGGAATGGCCTATGGACGGTATATCCGGCGCAACGCGGAAAGCATGATCCGTCAGGGCAAATTTCACCGCATCGAAACCAACATCGCCAAGCTTCAGATAAACCTTCTTACCTTTGCCGATTTCAGAAATTTCTTTTGCATCAGAGCCTTCCACTTCGGCTGGATAGTGATCGCCCCACCAGCCCTTGACCTTCGTGCGGCAAACGCCATCCTGCTTGTCATGGGTGCGGACCTTCTGGAAGCCAAGGGCATATTTTTGAATGAGCGGCTCAGCGGCAAGTTCGCCCATTCGCCCGCCGCTTAACTCCTTCCACAGGCCACTATTGGCCTCGACATGCGCGAAGATAATGAAGAAGTCGCGGTTGTAGGATTCCAGTTTTCTGAGCGTCTCGATCAGGTCATCATTGCTACGTCCGTTTTCCTGCTCGTATTGCGCGGGAACCTTCCCAGCAAACGCTACGCCAAGAAATTGGTTGATGTAATCCTGACCATCGGCCAACCAAGCTTCGGAAAATACCACGAGTGTGTGAACGCCGTTTGCGCCGTCCTTGACGGATAGTTCCACGCCGGGGAGCACACCGATACCGAATTTGCGCGCCCTCTTGCGCAGAGCCTTGAATTCTTCCAAGTCAAATTTGTTGTGGTTGGTGATGACGGCAAGGCGTGTTCCGTTAGCTTCAAGCGCCTCGACATAGCTGGCGACGAAACGGTCAGCGTCGCCGTCATAACGAAATTCCTTATCCGCTCGAGTGTGCAGGTGGAAATCTGCCCTTACCCACTTCGTGCCATGCTCGAAGAGTTTCTGAAGTGCCTCACTCATTCGCTACATCCCTGTGATCAATTAGTTTTTCTTCCCAATGAGACCACGCAATGCGGGTCTCTGTAAAGTTAGGCGCTAACTGGCCCGCGGTTGGCCAGAACGGCGCGCGGGCGGCGGCAGTGTGACTTGCCGTAGGGTGCAAGCGCGACTACGTCCGAGCGGTCGCTGCAATTGTGTTGCAGGCCCTTAGGGGAAGTCGACGTTATACCCGTTAGGTGGTCATGAATCCGTTGCCAGCGGCCATCAATCTGAATGGCTGGTCTCACGGTTAGGCTGCGGCTGCAATGCCGCGGCGCCATGAGGCCGCTTTCCGCCCTGCGTTTCAGAGTTTGGCGCGATGCTGCGCCAGACGCGCGGGACTGCTCTCAGCGCTTTGCGGTCTTATGCCCAAACGGCTGCGACCGTTAAGGTTCAGACTTAGTCAGAATTAACCGGCCTTTCCGTCCCGAGACCCGCCATCCTACGTGGAAGTGATCGGCCTGCGAGGTTAGAAGGGCGAATTAACGAGAACCCTCTTTCATTTTTTTGCGGGGGGCTTGCTAGATTTGCTAGGTTTGAGGGACGGTGTGTTCCCTGGTGTGGTTTTGTTGTCACGGCGTCGCTGATCCGGTTTCCCGGTTGATTTTGCTATCGGCTTCGGTCCTGGTTTAAGTGCCATGAATGCTCTCCTTTATTGGTTTGTTGATTTGATGCTCCCACGAATGTCCGCGTTGTAACGATGCTGCGGAAGCAACGCGGCATCGCCGCATGTGTGCTTCCCGCCCACGAACTCAAAGATTAACAGGCAGGCAGCCTGTTCGATGTCTGAAGTTGGCCCAAAGCGATGGCGACCAACCGGCGATCGAAGATCTTCAATTTGCGCTGTCCAGCGACTTCCCCGCCAGCCCAGTCCTTAAGACCTTCCATCACTCCCTCAACAGTCGGTTCGATATCGTCGTGCTGCATCATCCAGTCGACAGTCGCCAGAAGTTCCATGCCGAGAGGCGACTCAAAGCCATCGATGGTGGCCGAAGCCCATTCCAGTACGCTTGAGAACTGCTTCCCTTCACCCGAGTTCAGATAGGCTTGCACTCGATCATACTTTGCGTCGTTGAACCAAATGAGATCCAAGGGATCGGCATCTGCAAGGCGCTTGTCGCACCGGAGATAACTTCCATCGAGACTGTCGAGCAGCTTCGTCAGGTTATGCGAATAAGGTCCGTACTTGTTTGCTTGGAACCTGAACTTGAGTGCGTCCGAACCCCCGAACCGTTTCACGCCGCGCTCGAGAAACCATCCCAATTTCTGCACCTCAAGAATCGAGCATTCAATCCCAAGGAGTGAGTACCGACGTACCATCTCAGCCACCAGTGCGCGTGCCGGGGTGAGCTTCTCAACACCAGTGCGCTTGGCGACATTCTGATACTTGGAAGTCGGCTCGTAGACGATGGCATTGACCCCTTCAAGTTCCGCCAATGCCGACTCGATAAGAGGACGCACATCGCGCCAGTCAAGGCCACCATTACCACAGCCAAGTGGAGGGATCGCAATTGAATTAATTCCTTTCTCACGAATTACTCGGACAAGGTCCTTCAATCCATCCTCGACCCATTCAATCTTAGTTTTCACTCGCCAATGGGTCTTTGTCGGGAAATTGATGATCCAGCGCGGCCCAAAGAGCTCCTTGTTCTCGGTAACAAACATTTTGCCAGTACGCACTTCGCCTGCATCGCAGGCGCGCGCATAAGCTTCGAAGTTTCGTGGGAATTGCTCCTTGAACATGAGGGCAATTCCTTTGCCCATGATTCCGACCGTGTTCACGGTGTTCACCACCGCGTCAACGTCAGCTTCCAGAAGATTGCCTTGCGTGTAAGTTACCATCAGAAATACCAGCCTGGTCGCGCCACGATCTTGAGATCGAGCCCAACCTCCTCCCGTTGCTGTTCAAGTGTTCCTTTTTCGTTCTCGCTCAGGCAGACTATGCCTGCAAGGTGCTCCACTGGCAAGTGCCTGTGCACGAGCGCCTCGGCCTGGTAGCGATCCGTCTTTTCGGGATCATCGACGTCGCGTTTGAAGTCTCTACGCTGCAGGATGCCCCAGTCGACCTTGTCGAGGTCGTCGAGCGAGGTGAAGAATTGCGCAGTCTGGAGGTATGCGTGGCGATCTGAAAACACCGTTGCTACGCCTCGATCCTCGAGCCCTCGAAGTGAGGACGCCATGATCACAATCTCCGTGTTCGGGAACTGGCGAATTCCTCCGTAGCCAGTCTTGATGTTGTACATCATCATCGAAAATGGCGTGAAATAGAACGGAATGTAATCTGATAGCGATCCGCCCGGTGCAACAGGTACATTCCGTGCAGTCCGACGCTGAATTAATTCGAGGTTCCCAATTCGCACGAAATTGGGGTCTTGCACTCCGGAATTCTTGCAATGAAGCCCATGCCTGAGGATCCACGGCACATTGTTGATGTGCGTAATCCTGAAGATCAGAGCTTTTTCGGCGGTCAAGTTGTTTGCCATGTCTCGATATGGATACAGTTTGGGCCAACTTCCCTCAAGATGTTATATGGTGGCCAGCGCCGTCGAGCACTTAGCCGATTGACTGGTTCGCAAAACACTTGCCATTCGGTCTTCGCACGAACGCCAACCATTGGCGACGGCCAGCCCCGAATGTCCGCACCTGCTTATGGCGTTGAACCTTTTCGCACCCTTTGCAAATGTCCGGAATCCGTCCTCCCCGACAAGCAGGCGATGTCCGCCACCCTATCGAGCAACCAGCTTTTGACCACCGTTCTCTCGCAGCATCGCTTCCATTTCATCCAAGCCATCGACAGCAGAGCGCATTTGCGCCTCATCAACGACGCTCGCAGCTTCGGCATCCACGACCTGGCTGCCAAAATCCATCTCCATCTGACGCTGTTCCTCGGCGATGACGGCTTGAACGACGGGCGCCGTCTTCTTTGGAACAACATCAGATTGCCCTGAATGTTCAGCATCAGTAGGCTGGCCTGCTACGTCTACATCGGCCTCGGGTCCACTTGGCCCGTCCGGCGGCGGCGCCATCGGCATGGCGCGCACACTAAGCGGCAGCGTGCCTTGCGAACCACCTCCCCCCGGCTTCGGAAAAGGCAACTCCCCCGTCTGCGCCGCGTGGATCGCCTTGAACAGCCGATCGTCAAAATATTGGATCCGCTTTGCCCGGACCGGCATCTGGGCATCGATGACCATGACGATCTCGTCGAGCGGCAGACGGCGCGCCTCATCTTCAGGCAATAACGAGCTTTCTTCAGTCCGCGTGGATTGGCTGCGGCCTTCAAAGGGGTTTTTGCCGATGGACTGGGATCGCGTGATGACGGTCTTCGTGGTCTTGCCAACCGCCTTGCTCAGTTCCTCGAC
>NZ_JBAUHO010000147.1:0-6551 GCF_049680325.1 Planktotalea sp. | reverse complement strand
CATTCGTTTCAACAATTACGTAATCTGCCCCGCAGGCTTCCCGCGCACAGCGGAGAAACTGAGCAAGGCCGGATATAACGTGGTTGAGATCAACAATTCAGAATGCGCCAAGCTTGATGGCGGCATGTCGTGTTCATCCCTTAGGTTTTGATGGAAGTATAAAGACTAACTGCCATTGATGCATAGCAACTCGCCGCGATAAAAAAGAGTGCTGCGCGAACACAGCACTCTTTTGAACTTATTGACCTAGCTAAGTATCCAAACTTTAAAAACTGATTGTCGCACCGAACTTGATACCCGCCCGATTGGTATCGCTCGCGCCCACAGTCAAAGATCGGCTCATGTCGATTTCAGAGTGAAGCGTAATACCATTGCTGATCTGATAGTTCACACCCAACGAAACATTAGCCGCGTTGTAATCACGAGCAGCCAATCCGCCGCCAAACGTCGCCCCGGCGAGCGAAGTAACACCAATCGTGGACAATGTCCCTGTCTCGCTCACGCGTTCAAACGAAAGCCCGCCCGTGAATTCAAGATCGGAGCGCACCCGAAACAGTGCATCGAGGCCAAGGCGTACCTTGTTAACCTTAGAGTTCTGCCCTGTGACCGTTCCGAAAAACGTACCGCCCGTTTCTGTATAACCCGCAAGGCTGGACGAATGACTGGAGACACCTGCAAAGGGCGTCAGGATAAGGTTTTCGCTGATTTTAAACCCGTAACCGATACGGCCCTGAAGGCCAGTATAGGTTCCAGATGTTGTCCCGCTTGAGGTTTCTGTCGCCGCTCCATTGAGATAGTTTCGATCAATCTTGGCATCCAAGTTCAAACGGCTTGCGGCAAACATCAATTCGATACCTGTCGGCGCGGGGGCGTAGGTCACCCAAATGCCAGCACCCAAAGCGTTTAATGTAGAGGACGATCCAAGCGCGCTGGTGGTTGTGGTCTGGTTCGCCGCCAAAGCGCCAAGTCCGAAACGCAGGCCGATGCTGCGTGCATTGGCCATGACGCCGATCCCGCCATACGCGACATCGCGCGAGGAGACGGATGTATCAAGCATTTTGCTGCCCTCGCCAAACGCAAAGCCTGCATAGCTCAATCCGCCAAGCGCCGGACCCTGCGTTGAAACGGTCGTGGAGCCGCCGCCAAGGTCGTAGTTCAGGCCTGCAAACTCAAGGCCGTTGTCGATGCCTTGGCCCGATGTCCCTGCGATACGCGAGGTATTTGAGACAGAATTAGCAGAGGTCGTAAAATCGTTCACAAACAGGACACCCGTTCGCGTAGATGCAGATGTTGTCGGCGCTGCTGGGTTAACCGCAACTGGATCCTGATAGACTGCAATATAGGCTTCGATGCCTGCTGCTGTTGTCGCTTCGCCGACAATAAACTTTCCGTCCGCAGAAATTTCATTCGCAGTGCCGAGCTTAATACCCGTCATGTCGACATTCTTTGCGACCAGCAAATCCTGCAAAGACTTAATGCCTGTCTCTTGCGTCCAGCGAAACGCAACCTCGCCAGCATTGGTAGAGCCTTGACCAACGACAATCATACCGTCGTCAGACACCGCATTGGCAAGAGAGCGGGTGCCATTTGGAAGTTGGCCCAAAGCGACCATTCCCCCCGCTTGGGTCCAACGAAACGCCTCTTGGTTGAAAGCGGCCGTCCTGCCATATCCAACGATGACCGATCCGTCTTTGTTGGTATCATTGGCAACCGAATGGACCTGGCCACCAGCAAGATCGCCAATCGAAACCATTCCACCCGCACTTGTCCAGCGATAGGCTTCTTTATCATTGCCCGTGCCTGTTTCACTGGAGCCAACAATGACCGTGCCATCGCCCGAAACACCATTTGCGTCACTGCTTGTTCCGGTGCCTAGAAAGCCCAATCCGGTCATACCCGCAGGGTCGCCTTCGGCCCATCGAAAGGCTTCATTTCCAATCGCTGACGAGGACTGACCCACAACGATTTTACCATCGTCAGACACATCAAGCGCGAGACTAAAGTCTTTACCGCCTGCAAGATCACCAAGGGTTTCAACGGGCTTTCCAACGCTCCACCGCGTCGCGAAAAATCCTGCTGCACTACTACTACCGCCCACAACGATAGAGCCATCTGCCGACACGCCGTTCGCATAGCTGTCAACAATTCCGCCCGGCAGAGCCCCGAGCGAGACCATGCCGCCTGCGCTAGTCCACCTAAACGGCAGCGAGCCCACGCTCAAAACGTTCCCCATTCCACCGCCCAGATTGACCGTGACAGCGCCGCTACTTGTGCCGATTGCAAGGGAGCCATCATCAGAAATGCCGTTCGCAGCGGCGCGCACTTGCCCATTGGGCAAATCACCAATGTTCGTGATCGAGTAGCTTTGAGCGCTCGCGCCCGTCACCGCGAAGAGACCGACGACCAAAGCAAGCGCAGAGACTTGACCTTTGCGCGCAAAGCGGCCCGACGGAGTTTGAAAAGAAATGAGATTTGCGTTCGACATGAAGCCGTCCTTTAACCGAAATTCCCCAGGTGGCTTGGCGTTTGACCTCGACATTACCCAACGAGGCCACCCGATCAAGCGTTTTTTGCCCCGCGCGGTGTCTGCGGTCGCGGAAACAACCCGGGTCGGTCGGATCGAGCCGCGACTCCTTGCCGTGCTGGCGCGGATGTTGTGGATGGTCGTGAAGGCGATGACACGATCACTGGCGGGGCCGAAGCTGACTCGATCGAGGGCGGCCTTGGCGCTGATATTCTTTATGGCGGCACGGTCGATGGTCCCGACGACGGGGCGGAGGACACGCTCAACGGCGGCGAGGGGGATGATGAGATCAACCTTGGCAATACCGATATCGCAACGGGGGGCGCTGGCGCCGATACTTTCGTGCGCTCGGACACGCTCACAAGCCGCGCATTGATTACAGATTTCGATGGGAGCGAAGACGTTATAGTCGTGCAGCATCAAAGCGATACGCCGCCAACACTGGTAACGCAGACGATCGCGACGGACGGTGTGATCCTAGAGTTTTCCGACGGCAGCCAGATCGAACTTGAAGGCTTAACCGAAGCTGTTGATGAAACCCTTATCAGTTTTCTGGATATTCGCGTAACCTAAGTCCGTTGAATGCTTGACCCTTCGCCGCGGATTGAGCACCGTTAGGTGAAAACGTGCGAAAGGGTCGAAATGCCAGCGGTATTTGTCAGCGAGATAGAAGAAATAACACGAACCGCGCTGGTTGCGCACGGAGCCAGCGCTAGCGTGGCGGCTGAAATGGCACGCGCCGTTGCATGGGCCGAAGCGCGCAACAACCGGATTTGCGGGCTGTATTATGTCGAAAGCTATTGTCAGCAACTGCATTCCGGCCGCGTCGATGGCACGGTCACACCTGTCGTTACGCGTCCTTTGGCCTCTCGCGTTGAAGTCGACGCAGGCAACGGGTTTGCCCAACCTGCATTCGCAACCGCACTGGAGCAAGCCATTGATGCCGCGAAAGAAACAGGCACAGCCACAGTCGCTATCCACCACGCGCATACCTGCACAGCCTTGGGGTATTTCACCGAAAAAGCAGCCCTAAAAGGCATGATCGCGATTGGCATGACCAATGCCTCCCCCATTGTCGCCCCGCCGGGCGGTAAAACGCGGGTCATAGGCACCAACCCGATGTCGTTTGCGGTGCCGGATGGCAAAGGCGGCGTTGCAATGGCATTCGATCAATCCACAACCAGCGTTGCGTTGGGGCGGATCACAATGGCCAAAGCCGCGGGCGAAGCGATCCCGGAAGGCTGGGCCGTGGACGCCAATGGCACACCTACGACCGACCCTGATGCGGCCCTCAAAGGCTCGCTCACCTCCTTGGGCGGGCTTGAACAAGGCTACAAAGGTTGGGGTCTTGGCCTTATGGTCGAATTGCTCGCCTCTGGAATGACGGGCGGCTTGGCGAGCCGCGATGTAAAGCCGCTCAAAGCGCCGACCGGCGCGCCGCACGGGTTGGGGCAGTTCTTTATGCTGATTGATCCAAGCGCCAGCGCTGCATTCTATGACCGCCTTGCCGCCCTGAGCGCTGCCGCGAGCGAGGATGAAGGCACACGTATGCCCGGGCAGAACAAACGCCTGCAAGATCCTGTCGAGGTGCCCGAAGCCCTTTGGGATCTGATGCTTTCTTTGACGGATGGGCCTGCTCACGCAGATGTGTGATGAAACGGAACGGCGCTTGCGCCAAGTATGGAGAATGAAACACATTCTTCCATTGGCCTTCATCGCCTCGCTCATCGCCGTTCCTGCCGTCAACGCAGAACAATTGTCGTTTAATTCTTCATGGAAAGAGCAGAAATTCTCGCTGTTTTCCAAGAATAAATATAACTTCAAAGGCACAGCGCTTGGTGTGCAATCAGAAGGCGCGGTATCCATGGCTTATTGCGCAGTGCCAGAAGGTCTTTGGGACACTTCAACCGCGTCGTGGAACTGGAGCGTCGATCAGTCGGTTCCTGCGACGGACCTGCGCAAGAAAGGCGGCGATGATCGCAATCTGGCACTCTATGTTGTGTTCTTGCCTGAAGCCGAAGCGCAAAAGCTGAAAGGTGCGGGCATTCGCAAACTCCTTGGCTCTGACGCGGCGCGGGTGCTGGTCTATGTCTAGGGCGGCAATCATGGGCGCGGTAAAGTGTTGGCCAGCCCCTACCTTGGCAATCGTGGTAAAACCGTTGTGCTGCGCGATGCTGGCACGGGGCGACATTCCGAAAGCGTCAACCTGGCCAGCGATTACAAACGTGCGTTTGGTGGAACAAAAGGGGCCGTTGTGGGCATCGCAATTTCTGCCGATAGCGACGATACAGCAAGCGCGGTCCGTGGCAGCATTTCGAACCTTGCGCTGAACTAGGCCAGTTGCGTCAGGTAGACCCCGAAAGCCATCAAAGCGATTCCGCCTGCGCGCGTTAACGAAAGCGGGTTTAGCTGGGCGCCGAACAATGCGAAATGATCGATTGCGGCGGCGCTCATCAATTGGCCGAGCAACACGAAAAACACCGCATTTCCGACCCCGAATTTCGGGGCGATGAAGGTAATCGAAAGCACATAGAAAGCGATCAGAACTCCTGCGAGGAACAGGTGTTTGGGCGCGCTTGCGATGCTCGCCTCTGGCTTGAATCCGCCAAGCATAAACACCAAGGCTGCGCTACAAAAAGCAATCGCAAACAACATGACCGAGGCCGCAACAGGCGAGCCGATCTTGGAGCCAAGGGCGGCATTCAAAGCGGCCAGAATTGGAATGCCGATCCCGGCGCAAAGCATCACAAAAGCATAGGTGGATGTGGGCATCACATGGTCCCTTTCAAAGCTGCATTTGAGATGGATCAAGGCACGGCGTTTGCACTGGTGCAAGGCTGAACACGAACAAAAGGGGAGGCAGACATGCAAAAGACATGGATCACGATAGCGCTGACGGGGGCAATGGCCATGATGGCGGGGGCCTGCGTGAAGGAAGCGCCGATCAGCGGCAAGCGGCTTTATTCCGAGAATTGCGCGGCCTGCCATGGGCCCAAAGGGCAGGGGGATGGCCCGTTTGCCAAGGACCTGATTATGCCGCCTGCGGATCTGACTGCGCTAAGCGAAAACAATGGCGGCACGTTTCCACGCAACTATGTGATTTCGACAATGGATGGCTATGCGCGCGGCGAACATTTCAGCGGCGCGATGCCTGAATTTGGTGTGAAACTCGCAGGGTCCGATGTGATAATGGAAACGGGCGACGGTGTGGTGACGCCGACGCCTAAAGCCCTGGTCGCACTGGCGGATTATCTGGAAAGCCTTCAGGGCACGTAGAAGGTTGCCGTCGCGGTTGCGATTTCTTTTTCCGACGGCTCTGCGATCATCACCGCGCGGGTAAAAATCATCGCCTTGCCCGCGCGCACGACACTTGCTTCGCATCTGACATGGGTCCCGACACCGGGGCGCAGGAAAACGGTGTCGAGGTTGGTTGTCGCCACTGGCTTGACTTTGCCGTAGTGCGCGAAACAGGCGAAGACCATGATCGTATCCGCCATCGCGGCAAGCGCCTGACCCGAGAGGATATCGCCCATGCGGGTGAGATCATCGGTGATGGGCATGCGCGCCGTGGCCTTGCCCGCGCTTATGTCCGTGAACGTGAGGTCCAACGCCCGCACCCAAGGCGCGAAGTTTTCATCGAGGAAGGCTTGCGCGTCTTGTGGGGTCATTTGATTTTCTCTGGTGTGGTGCGTGATATCACGCACCTTACGTTTAGGTCCGTGCGGTTTGCAATGCTGGGTGCATCTGGGCCGGAATAGCAACGCAGTTGCCCGGCCAGCGCCAGACCAGCCGCTAGGGCTGGCGCTTTTGCGACGGTTGCAATTCCCGTGGAAGGCGTGTTCGGATTATGCTGGGATAAAGTGAGGAGTTCTGACTGTGGAGCGCCTGCCCACTGGTCTGGTGCGGGCGTCACCTTATTGTTGCAGAGGATTTTTTCACATTGAAACCTGTAAAGCCAAACGAATGTAGCGCTGCTGAAACTTCGGCTTTTTGATTGGGGGATTTTGGACCAAGCACAACCTCAGTA
>NZ_JBAUHO010000146.1:0-30013 GCF_049680325.1 Planktotalea sp. | reverse complement strand
ACATAGCTCTAGCGGAATCAGCAGGTTCATCGCCTGCAATGAATTGGTATAATTTGCCGAAGTCCATACGATATTCGGGATCAAACGTGCTATTGTTCATTGCATCATAGATGTTTGCTTCCATACTTTGAGCAACTGCACTCACCCTTTGTCCTTCAATAAAAACATTAGAATTATCGACATATATCCAATCAGACATTTTTACTCTCCTTAAAAACTTTGACTTCACTAATTAGCATCACCCAAAACAGTGCTTTCAGTTTATCATTACTTAACCGGTTCGCGTCTAAACAAACGCACCACCCAAACCACAGGCGTCACCAGAAAAAGCCAGCCCAGAATATCTCTCACACGTTTCATCATACCCTCAATTCACCCAAGCCGCAGCAAAACAAAACCCGCCAACAGCCACAAGAATGGGCCAGCCGATATGGCGCCCTTTGCTCCAGATCATGTCAGCTACGCCAACACCCAGAAAACCAATGCCCAAGGTCCAAAGCACGCTCCGGCCCAGATCAGCCTCGCCAAACCCGAGGACCGCGAGGATCACCGCCATTTGCAGCCACATCACAGTCGTCAAATGCCACGCCCCGCGCAGCACCATCCGCGCCAGATCGCTGTCTAGAACCCCATTGCCGCGTCGCTTGAACATCGGCCCCAGCAACAGCCGTTCGCCGAAATAGGAATGCGCCGCGCTGACGCAAAGCAGGCTGACAATTCCCCCAGTGATGAGCCATTGCGACAGGGTCATAGCTTAGGCTTTCCCCGCCAAATACCGCTTCTTCGCAACTTCGGTCCGCTCATAATCGCGCACCATCGCATCAATCGCGACTTCATCGGACTTATCGGCATAGCGGAACTCACTGTCGGCGTAGCGGTTGATCTCTTGTATGACCATGTCCACCGTAATCGGCTGGCGTAGCTCGGAAATCATGCCTTTCTTGGCGTCGTAGTCTTTGAAAAGGAACAACTCCGGCTCCTCCATCCATTCATCGGGCAATTCAAAGTCCATCGCGCGCACTTTCACGGCGTCGGTGATGTTTTTGATCGCGCGGCCCGTAAAGCGTTCATCGGCCTCCTGAATACCTTTCAGATAGGTCCCCAGCTTCGCAATCGTATCGAGTTCGCCAACTTGCGCCTGCACAGCGTCAAAGACCTTAACCAACCCCTCCTCATGCGGTTTTCCGTGGCTCTCAAAGCTGGCCGCGACCGCCTTCTGGATCGCTTGCGCCTCGAACAGATCATGCTCGCCCAGCGGAATATCGTGGTTCTTACCCATCAAGAGCGCAAGGATATCGACGTAGTCCTCCCGCGTTTGCGGCCCATCCACCAAGAAGCGCGCGCCAGCACGTTGGCGCAAAGCATCGTCCACGTTTTCAGGATAGTTCGAGAACATACCGAACGTACAATTGCCGCGCACAACTGTGTTCGCGCCTGCAAAACTCTCCATCAGAACCGCAGTAATTTCGAGCTGGCCCGCCGAGGACTGACGATCCCCCCGCTTGCCCGCAAGCTGGTCGATATCGTCAATCGTACCGAAACCGATCACGGATGGATCAATAATATTATTGATAAACGCCTTCGCGTTCTGACCTGATTTACCTTGGTAGCTGTCGATATTGTCGGTGGAGAGGTTCTGGTAGCGGAACGGATAGCCCGCCGTCTCGCAATAACCTGAAATCAGCCCCGCCATCATCTGTATAAGTGTGGTCTTGCCCGTCCCCGGCGCGCCATCGCCCATGAAGGTAAAGATAAATCCGCCAAGATCCGCAAACGGGTTTAAACGGCGCTCAAAGTCATAGGCCATCAGCATTTTCGCCAGCTTCATCGACTGATACTTTGCGATATGGTTCCCGACGACCTCATTGGGTTTTTTGAACGTCATGGTCAGTTTCGACGCTTTGCCCTTGGCCGCTGGCGTAAAGCCATGCACCGCGAAATCATCCGCCTCGACCTTCCAATTGGCAGACGTAAACGCCTCCAATCGCCCCGCCGAACCTGCGCGCGCGGCAACCTTCTCCATCAAGGCCTCTGCATGCGCCATCACAGTCGCGACCAGCTTGGCATCATCCTCAGCGTGATCCGCGATATCCTGATCCAGCTCCCAAAGCGCGCCGTGCAACGCAAGCGGCGCGTTGTCGGTTAGAACTTCCTCAACTTCACCCAAAGTCACAGAGACCTCGCTCGCATGGGAAGACAACAAAAACGAAGTCGCGGAGGCGAACACATAAAGCGAAATCAACGCCTCAGCGGTTAACATCTCCGAAAACTCCGCCTTTTTCCCGGCTGCAACGCCCCCTTCCAGGTTGGCGCGCTTCAGATCGGACAGCCCGACCTGCTCGGCATAATTCTCCGCAACGGCCATCGCCACTGCCAAAGCGCGGCGCAAGGAATTCATCACAGTCGCCTGCAAGGGCGAAACCAACGCGCCCTCATCCCCCTCAATTCGCGCGATCAGCTGCACGCCCTCGGCGCGCACGGTTGAGCGCGTTACTAGCCCCGGTGTGGTCGAGCGAAACCGCCGCCGCGTGCCAATTCCAGAGGATTTCTCGACAGCAGCGCTTTCGCGTGCTTTCGCCACGCGCGGAGCATGATCGAACCCCTGCAAAAGTGCCAATGCCGCCGCATAGTGCTTTTGAATATCCGCTTCACGCAGTTCCATCTGATCCGCTGTCACGCTCATCTAATCCCTCCAAATAACTTCATTTTGCCAATAAACTCACCCCGTAGGGGACGCCAGGAACCAAGGTATCATCGGTAACTAAGCACCCGACCCTCAGCGCTAACAACAAACTTGCGCACCGACGAAAATCCGGGCGGGTCTTTCTCTTCCAACACCTGATAGGGCCTTTGGGGCAGGATGATACTGCGCTCCATCCGCGTCGCACCTGTATCGGCCCCTCGCCCGGCGAACGGATCAAGCGCAAAGACCTCGCGGTCCACTTTGCCGAACCAACCAGAACGCTCTTGTTCAACACGTTCGCTTTCCAGCTCTTCGCGCGTCCACGCGAGCGCCCAATCCTCGCCTTCAGGCGCTTTTGCCTCTTCCAGAACTTCACGCAACGGCCCCGTTTGGCGTGTATAGCCATGAGAATACATTGGCCCCAAATGGAAACGCCGCAGGCTTTTGGGATGCAGATTATCGAACGCCTCATCAAATCCTTTGGCAATCGTTAGCAATTTCAGCCCTGCCAGCGCCTGCCCCATCAGATGCGATTGCACTTCTGGCCAGCGATACTGATCGCGCGGCAAGGCGGCGCGACCGCTGTCCTCAAGCTCCATCAGATAGACAACCGGCAGGTTCACCTGACTGTCATAAACTGCCCAGTGGATCAGGAATTTGCGGCGGTCTTCCGTGATATTCTCGACCCAAACACATTCAGGATCATTCTGCGCCCAGAACAGATCGCCGCGCGCAAGTTCCTCGTAATAGAGCCGCTGAGACAGGGCGAATTGCAGCTTCGTCGGCAATTCCAGATCACCCACAATCCGTCGCACCATCTGCTGTTTATACTCGGACACAGAGGGCATATTCGCCAGATGTTTGTCCGCTTGCGCCGCGTCATTGGCCATGGTCAGCAGTTCACGATGCACCGGAAACCCGCTCTCGCGCGTGTCCATGGAGAGCGAGCCAAAGAATTGCCCGGTATCTCGCCCGACGAGCAGATATTTCATGCTCAGCGCGCGGAAGGTAAACGAGAGCTTTGTCACATAGCGCGTAATCACCTCAACGTCATCTTTGGATAGCCGCCCTTCGGCCTGCATCACCCCCGCGACCCGCATCAGGTGCTGGGTGATCTTCCCGAACTTGCGGAAATAGCGGCGCGACGCGAAGGCATCGCTGAGGCCCGCGTGATCTTGGGTTGGGTCAGTCACATTTCACCATCGAATTGATCCAGTTTCGGCCAACCTCGGAGCACTCTAAGAATATTCCTAATCAACCGGAAAATAATCCAAGGGCCGATTGGAAAAATGACAAGAAGTTGAAAAAACATAAACGCTTGAAGAGGCCAGTTTTGTTTTGAAAGGCTGGCAATCAAAGACGCCGCATTCGGGCTAAACCAGATGAACAAAAAATAGCCACTTAAGCATATCAGTAGCTGAAGTGCTTGGTTTTGGGTTGGCCTTTTGGGCGAACTATACATCTCGTTTTAGTTTACCCACCATACGCATTGCTATCATGCTTCTCGACGATCTGCGCAAAGCGGCGCGCGAAACGCTCGTCCGCTTTCGCTTTGGCCTCCAAAACATCGCGGGCAAAGACCATGTGATCTTCATGCGCTTCCATCATGTCGGCCATGCGCTGGTTCGTCGCCGTGCCAATCGCGGCCATGGCGGTTTGCGCTTCTTGATCGGTCTCGACACCAATTTCATTGATGCGGTGCGCCACGTCTTGCTGCTGCGCGGTCTTGAGGGATTTGGTCAGGGCATCATAAAGAACCACACGCTGCTTCGTGTCTGTTTGCAGCTTGTTAATCAGCACCATCTGCGTCGCCGCTTGGTTCTGGAGCGAGTCGATCCAGGTCTTGCCCTTCTCGATATAGCGCTCGAGCGTCTGGGACTTGGCCAGCTTGACTTGCTCCTCCTGAACCAGCGCGTTGTATTTGGCGTTCATATCCGCCAGTTCTGTTTCCAGCTTGGTGCGCGCAGCGGCGTCTTGCTCAACCGCGATCTTGCCTTCAAGCGCGATGATTTTCGGATCGGACGCCATGATCTGCGCTTTCACATCCTCAAGCTCACCCACGGTGAATTCACGCTCGTCCAGCGTTTCGGCGAGGTTCACTTCCACCTTGCTCTTTTGGTCATTCAGAACCGCCAGCTGGCCCTCTAGTAATTTGGTAATCACGTCGGATTTGGAAATCAGGTCCTGCAATTTGTCGTCAATCGAAGCAGAGCGCACGCGCTCCTGACGCATCGCATCGGACTTGGCACCTGCGAAAATGCCAACAAAGCTTTCCCAACCCGTCTTGTTGCGCATCTCGTCAAAGTCTTTCGAGAAGGCCGCGGTGACATCATCCAGCCCCATAATCAGCTCTGCGATATTGGCGTTCATCACGTCCGTGTGGGCGTGCACATCTTCCAGATTGGCGTTCTCGATGTCGATCATCGCATCATCGCCTGCTTTCATTTTTTGGCGTGCGATTTCTATCCGGCTGGTCAGCTCGGAAATCTTGGACTGCGCTTGCGCAACTTGTTCTTGTGATTCAGCCACTTGGCTTGCAAAATCAGACATAAAATTTCTCCCGTCGTGTAATTGTTAGGTGAGATATAAGAAATGTGAAGGCGCTTTACATCACTTGTGTCTCAAGAATTGCACAGATTGTCGCAAATGTCGTGGCGGATGGGAAGTCTGATGGCTAGGAATGCTGAAAAATATAGCCTTATAGACGGAGAGCGCGATGAGTTGGTCCCCCGAGAAAACCGAAGTCAAAAGCTGGAACGAGTGGGACCGGCTGCGCCATGTGATTGTCGGCCGCGCCGATGATTGTCATATCCCGCCAGAAGAACCGGCGCTCGATGCAAAAGTGCCCGAAGACAGCGATATGCGCGGTCAATGGGGACGTCGCCCGCAAGAAACCATCGATCGCGCGAACGAGCTGCTCGACAACTTTGCGGCGATGCTTGCAAAGCGCGGTATTCGTGTGGATCGCCCGACGCCGATTGACCACTCTCTCCCGGCGACCACCCCCGATTTCCATACCGAAAGCCAGTTCGGCTGCATGCCGCCCCGCGACGTTTTGCTAACGGTTGGCCGCGAGATGTTAGAGGCGACGATGTCCTATCGCTGCCGCTGGTTCGAATACCTGAACTACCGCCCCTTGATGCAGCAATACTTCAACGAAGACCCGCTGTTTCGCCACGAAAGCGCGCCAAAGCCGCGTCTGACCGATGCGGACTATCATCCCGATTATCTGTCCGAAAAAATCGGCGATGCAAAGCGTCTGGAATGGGCGGCCAAGAAGTTCTTTGTCACGACAGAGGAAGAGCCTTTGTTCGATGCCGCCGACGTGTTGCGCTTCGGCAAGGATCTCGTCGTGCAGCACGGGTTTACCACCAATGAAAAAGGCATCGAGTGGCTGCGCCGTCACTTCCCCGATCACCGCGTACACACTGTGAACTTCCCCGGTGATCCCTACCCGATCCACATCGACGCAACCTTTACGCCGCTGCGTCCGGGGCTAATCCTGAACAATCCGCAGCGCCGCCTGCCCGAAGAGCAACGCGGCATGTTTGAAAAGAACGGTTGGGAAATTGTCGATGCCGCGCAACCTGCACATAATGCGCCGCCGCCCCTATGCTATTCCTCTACTTGGCTGTCGATGAACGTGTTGGTGCTTGATCCTAAAACCGTCTGCGTTGAAAAGTCCGAGGTCTATCAGGCCGAGCAGATGGACAAGCTAGGCATGGAAGTTGTCGAGGTTGAGCTACGTGATGCCTATGCCTTTGGCGGGGGCCTTCATTGCTGCACGGCTGACGTTTACCGCGACGGAGAGTGCGAGGATTACTTCCCGAATCTTTAGCCACACCGAACCTACAAGCGTGAGGTCTGTGTTTCCTCTCTCCAGAAATATCCCGGGGAGCGCGAGGGGCTGGCTCCTCGCACCCGTTGATAACTTCGCGCAGCTCCGGACGCGCTTTGTGACCTCGGTATCGCAAAAGGGTTAAGCGAATGGATTTCGCTGCGCACCAACTAACCTGTGTTCTGCGGACTATGCGCGCCGTATCGATGCCCAAAATGCGCTGTAACGTAAGCTGCGTGATATCATGCACCTAACAAATACTGGACAAGCGCGCTGTCACATGGTTTGCCAATACCCAACATCTGACACGGGAGACGACAATGTTAGACAGCGCGACAAATCTTGCAGGGCTTTTGAAAGACCCCAGCTTGCTGGCAACCAAAGCCTATATCGGCGGAGAATGGGTCGATGGTGAAGGCGGAGCGACGTTTGACGTAACCAACCCCGCGCGCGGCGACGTGATTGCTAAGGTCGCCGATCTGAGCCGGGCTCAGGTTGCGGGTGCAATCGCGCAAGCAGAAGTTGCCCAGAAAGAATGGGCCAGGAAGACAGGCAAAGAACGCGCGAATATCATGCGCAAGTGGTATGATTTGATGATGGAAAATCAGGATGATCTCGGGATTATTCTGACCGCCGAGCAGGGTAAACCACTCGCCGAAGCAAAAGGCGAAATTGCCTATGGCGCGTCGTTCATCGAGTTCTTCGCCGAAGAAGCCAAACGCATCTACGGCGAGACGATCCCCGGCCACCAACCCGACAAACGCATTACCGTGATTAAGCAACCGATTGGCGTTGCCGCCTCTATTACACCGTGGAATTTTCCCAACGCGATGATTACCCGCAAGGCCGCGCCAGCCTTGGCTGCGGGCTGCGCAATGGTTGCACGTCCAGCGGCTGAAACACCGCTTTCCGCCTTGGTCATGGGCGTTCTTGCCGAGCGCGCGGGCATTCCAGCGGGCGTTTTGAACATTCTGCCATCTTCGCGTTCCAGCGAGATTGGCAAAGAGTTTTGTGAAAACCCTGCAGTGCGCAAGCTAACCTTTACAGGCTCAACCGAAGTGGGCCGTATTCTGATGCGCCAAGCTGCGGATCAAGTGATGAAGTGCTCTATGGAGCTGGGTGGCAACGCACCATTTATCGTTTTCGACGATGCCGATCTGGACGCGGCGGTTGAGGGCGCGATCATGTGCAAGTTCCGTAACAACGGTCAAACATGTGTTTGTGCAAACCGCATCTATGTGCAGGCTGGCATCTATGACGCTTTCGCTGCCAAACTGGCCGAACGCGTGGGTGCAATGAAGGTAGGTGACGGGCTGGAAGACGGTACCGACTTCGGGCCGCTCATCAACCCTGATGCAGGCGCAAAAGTTGCTGAACATATCGCGGATGCAAAGGCAAAAGGCGGACAGGTTATCCTTGGTGATAACAACGCCGGCCTTAGCGGAAACTTCTTTGCCCCGACTATTGTGACGGGCGCGACCAAAGAAATGGCCGTGTCGACGGAAGAAACCTTTGGCCCACTCGCACCGCTTTTCAAGTTTGACGATGAAGATGAAGTCATCGCTTTGGCGAATGACACGATCTTTGGTCTGGCCTCGTATTTTTATGCCAAGGACCTGAGCCGTGTTTACAAGGTTGCGGAAGCATTGGAATACGGCATCGTCGGTGTGAACACCGGTATTATTTCAACCGAGGTCGCGCCATTTGGCGGCGTCAAGCAGTCTGGATTGGGCCGCGAGGGCAGCCACCACGGAATCGAAGACTACCTTGAAATGAAATACATCTGCATGTCGGTCTGATCGGCCTTTGCCAATCGACCCTCCGGGGGGAGTTTATCTGGCAAAATGAAGGACGATGTATTTCACGATGCAATCAATGTGCTCGCGGGGACTGAAGCTCCGCGGGTTTGGTCCTTGATCGTCACTGTTTTTGGCGATTTGGCGCAGCGACCGGAAGAGATGATTTCCGGGCCTGTTCTTGGTGATATTCTTTCTCCGATAAACGTGCGGCCCGAAGCGATGCGCGTCGCGTTGCATCGTTTGCGCAATGACGGTTGGCTTGAAGCGAAGAAGCGTGGCCGTGAAGCACTTCATCATCTAAGCGTGACAGGGTATGAGCAAAGCGCACGCGCGAGCAAACGCATCTATGCCAACGCGCAAGACGCCGAGCCCGATTGGCATATTCTTTGCTTTCCCAGCGTTTTTTCAAGCGATGAAAACACGCGTTCCGGCAGCTTGCAAAAAGACGGGTATGTTGCGATTGCCCCGGGTGTTTATCTTGCCAATGGCACCAATACTGCGCCCCCAAGCGACGCGCTGGTTTTACAAGGACACTTAGGTCCTGTGCCTGAATGGCTTAGTCAGACATTGGTTCCGTCAACTCTTGTTTGTGCATTCAAAGACCTGTCCGCAGCTTTGCAATTACTTGATCTTGGCACCGATGCTGATGACCCATTTACACCCCTTCAAACCGCAACCCTACGGACTTTGGTTGTGCATCGCTGGCGTAAGCTGGCTTTGAAAATGCCCGATGTGCCAGACGCGCTTTTTGGTTCCGATTTCGCCGGGTTTGACTGCCGTGCACAGGTGATGCGCACACTCTCGATTTTGCCTAAGCCAGCGCTTTCAACACTTGCTCGAAGCGCGCTCTGACGCGAGCAAACTGGCAAGGCCGCTGCGATAGTCGGCATAGCGGAGTTTGACACCCAGTTCGCGCTTTATCAGCTCGTTTCGCACTCGCTTGCTTTCAGCATAGAAGCTGCGCGCCATTGGCGTCATTTCAGCCGTGTCGAAATCTACCTCGGGTGGCAATGGCAAGCCGAGCAATTCCGCGGCATGGGCTATCACATCCTGCGGGGGCGCAGGATCATCGTCGCAAAGGTTGTAAATTGCACCAGGATTAGGCCGCGCTATAGAGGCCGCCAGAACCTGCGCGATGTCTTCGACATGGATACGGCTGAACACCTGACCCGCTTTGATGATCCGCCGCGCAGTGCCTGCACGCACTTTGGAAAAAGGGCCGCGCCCGGGGCCATAAATTCCAGCAAGACGGAAGATGTGGAGAGGTAGGCCGGGAACGGATTGCCATGCGGCTTCCGCCGCGACGCGCATTTGACCACGTTTGGTGGCGGGGCTGAGCGGGCTTGCCTCATCGACCCAATCACCGCCTGTGTCGCCATAAACACCGGTAGTGGACAGATAGCCGACCCATTCAAGGTTGGGCGCGTGCACTGTGATTTGATCGCGCAGATCTGCAAGTACAGGATCACCCGATTCAGACGGGCCAGCCGAGATCAACAGGTGGGTTGCTCGCTTCAGCGCTTCGCTCAGATCGCCGCCGGGCCAAATGACGGGCGTGATCCCCGTCGCCTTTAGAGCGCTGCGCTTTTCCACGCTGCGGGTTGTTCCCGTAATGGCGAACCCCTGCGCAAGAAGCAAAGGTGTTAGTGCACGCGCGGAATACCCATGACCAAAAGAAAGCAGATGTTTTTCCATTCCGCTTATGTGGACGCGTAATAACAAGGTTGCAAGATACGGTGCAGAAGGTTTCACAACTGCACTGACAGACGACCCTGATCTATCACAGCGCAAGATAGAGCGTTTACACCAAGAACCTCACCCGATTGTGGCAGCTAAGGCCCGCCTAGGAATACATCTGTTTTTTACGCGCACGCGTTTCTGCCGTGCCCTCGGGCGTGCCGTTGTGAAACGTGCCGAACCAGCGATCCCATGGCATTTCCTGATTGCCATAGTTGCACTCGTAATATCGGTGATGCAGCTGATGATAAAAGGTGCCCAGCGCGAGGCGGCGCTTGTCCTTTATCAGTAGGTCTTCATAGCCCGTGTGTGTCATCGCCGCGCCAGGGCCAAGATAGATAACATGGAACAGAACAAGGATCGGATCGCTAGGCACGATCCAGTGAATGCAAAGCGAGGAGCAATAAAGCAAATGCTCAACCGGGTGCATGGAAAAGCCCGACCAAGGGCCGACATTCACATTACGATGATGCAAAGAGTGCACATGCGTGTAGAGCAGCGGCACATGCAATAGGCGGTGCACCCAGTAGAAATGGAACGCCGACCAGATTGGTAGCAGGATCAGCGAAAGTACGAACCAGATCGGATTGGACATGGGCGTGATCGTCAGCGCATAGCCATTCGCCATAAGCCACATCGTCACCACCTGAAAGGCCGTCAGGAAGAAAACCCCGGAGCCGAGCGACCAGTACATATTATCATGTACCTGATTGCGAAAACTCCATAGCGCGTTGCCTTTGGCCATGTCGCGTTTGTCGAATTTCAGCCGCATCCCCTGCCCTTTGCGCATGAAGAAATACCAGTGCAACGCACCGGCGCAGATGAATACCAGCGCCAGATTTGCGAGCCAGACATGAAGCACCCAGCCCCATTGCCACGTCGCGGCAACGCTGAAATCGGGATAGACCCATAGCCAGAGCGCGGCAGCCAGCAAAACCATCATCACCCGCTCCGACAGGCTTAGCCAGTTGCGCGCAAACCAACGCGCAAGAAACCCTGCGCGCGGCGGCCAGACAAAAATTGACGGATCCGCCAGGGGCAAATCAGGGTGATAGTTCCAGTCTTTTGAAACAGGGTCCGACATTCTTTACTCCGTCGTTAAGAAGCGTAGTTGCTCCCGTCCTCATCAAGGATGGCTTTAAGTTCGGACAGGTGTCGTTCGTCCTGTTCGGGATAGGTTTCCAGCTCCCTGGCGGTCTTTTCGGCAATCTTGTCGGAAAGAACGCGCAGCGGTTGACCTGTCTGCAATGCGCGAATGTAGGTTTCGCAAGAGCGTTCAAAATAGAATAGCCGATTGAAGGTTTCTGCAACCGTTGTGCCGATTATCATGATGCCATGGTTGCCCATGACCATGACCTTTTTCTTGGGGTCGTCGAACAACTGGGCACAGCGTTCGCCTTCTTCTTCAAAAGCGAGGCCGCCGTAGTTTTCGTCAACCACGATGCGATTGTAAAAAGTCGCGCTGTTTTGATCTATGGGCGGCAAACGGCTGTCGGCGAGCGAAGCCAGCACCGTGGCAAAGGGCGAATGCACGTGCATTGCGCAGCGCGCGTGGGCGCAGTGCCGGTGCATCCCGCCATGGAGGCCCCACGCTGTGGGGTCAGGGGCATCCGGTCCTTCCAGCGTCTCGGGATCATTCGCATCGACAACAATCAGATCAGAGGCTTTGATCCTGCTGAAATGCATCTGGTTCGGATTCATCAGGAAACGCGTTCCATCGTCATTGATCGCCAGCGAAAAATGGTTTGCCACTGCTTCATGCATATTCAAACGCGCAGTCCAGCGGAAGGCGGCAGCTAGATCAACGCGCTCTTGCCAGTGGTCCATATTAGGCAGGTTTGACTGGGTCATTGAGCGTCTCTTTCTTCTTGTTTCAGGGTGCGTGACGGAACCCACGCGTACCCGTTGGGGCAAAGTATGCAGGCCTCGCGCAAACCATGTGGCTTGTTGGCAGGCCCTTGCAGAATATGCCCGCCTAGGGCTTGCGCTTTGCCAGCTGCTATATCTGGATCCGTCGCAAACAAATGAAACTGCGCACCGCCGCCGCGCGGGCCGGATTCAGGAATGAGCGAGGGCAAAGGATGCGAATGGTATGTGGCGTCGCTGTGCAATTGGAACACCTGTCCTTCATAGGTCATGATTGCAAAGTCAGCCGTTACGCGGTGCGCACCAATCCCGAACACTTCACTCAGGAACCTCGCCTCGGCCACAACATCGCGCACCAGAATATTCAGGCCAAGCCCGCTAAGGGAGGCCCCGAAGTCTGCCGGGTCAACTGTTTCGAAGTCCATTTTAGTGCTCCTCTTTGCACTCAAGACGATGCTTGAACATCGCATAAGGGCATGTCAACTTTGGACATGAGCGAAACAGATTTTAAGACATGGGCGCAAAGCGCACCAAGGTTGGTCGCCGTAGCAGCAGGGCGCGCTGCGGCAGACCTTGTAATCAAGGGCGGCACATGGGTGAATGTGCACACCCGCGAGACATTGGAAAACCACGATCTGGCCATTGCTGACGGGCGCTTTGCCTATTGCGGGCCTGATGCCTCCCATTGCATCGGTGAAGGCACAGAGGTGATCGAGGCTGAGGGGCGCTACATGATCCCCGGGCTGTGCGATGGTCATATGCATATCGAAAGCGGGATGCTGACCCCTGCGGAATTTGCGCGCGCGGTCATACCCCATGGCACGACAAGCATGTTCACTGATCCGCATGAGATCGCCAATGTGCTTGGCCTAAGCGGCGTGCGCATGATGCATGACGAGGCGTTGATGCAACCGATCAACATCTTCACCCAGATGCCTTCCTGCGCACCGTCTGCGCCGGGGTTGGAAACGACAGGTTTCGAGATCAGTGCTGAAGATGTGACCGAGGCCATGGCATGGCCAGGGATCATCGGGCTGGGCGAGATGATGAACTTTCCGGGCGTGGTGAACGGCGATCCGCAGATGCTTGCGGAAATGGCCGCGACGCAGAATGCTGGCAAAACCGTGGGCGGGCATTACGCATCGCCCGATCTTGGCCCAGCTTTTCACGCCTATGCAGCGGGCGGCGCGGCAGACGATCACGAGGGCACCTGCGAGGCCGATGCGATTGCACGCGCACGCCAAGGCATGCGTCATATGATGCGTTTGGGCTCTGCTTGGTATGATGTGGAAAGCCAGATCACAGCTGTGACTGAAAAAGGTCTCGATCCGCGCAGCTTTATACTGTGCACTGACGACAGTCATTCCGGCACCATCGTGAATGAGGGCCATATGAACCGCGTGGTGCGTCATGCGATTGAATGCGGCTGTGATCCGCTGATCGCGTTGCAAATGGCGACGATCAATACAGCGACCCATTTCGGGTTGGAGCGTGAGTTGGGTTCGATTTCGCCCGGGCGGCGCGCGGATGTGATTCTGACTTCTGATCTGCAAAAGCTGCCTATTGAACATGTCATAGCCCGCGGCGTGACAGTTGCGCGCCATGGTATTTGCGAGGTGGACTGCCCACACTTTGAATGGCCGCGCCATGCGCGCAGCACTGTGAATATGGGGCCTGCAAAAGCTGCGAGTGACTTTGATATCCGCGCACCCGAAGGTTCCAATACTGTGCGCGCCAATGTAATTGGCGTGATAGAGAACCAAGCGCCGACAAAAGCGCTGAAAGCCGACCTGCCCGTGCGCGATGGTCTGGTTGAAACCGAGGGCCAGGGCGACATATGCCAGATCGCACTGGTCGAACGCCACCGCGCGACGGGCGGCGTGGTCAACGGGTTTGTTTCCGGGTTCGGCTATAAGGGCAAAATGGCGATGGCCTCAACCGTGGCCCATGACAGCCACCATATGATCGTTGTCGGAACTGACCGTGAAATGATGGCTGCGGCCGCGAACCGGCTTTCAGACGTTGGCGGTGGCATCACTGTCTGGAAAGACGGCAAAGAGCTGGCATTGGTTGAATTGCCGATCGCAGGCCTGATGTCGGATAGCCCTGCCAAAGAGGTCGCGCGCAAGGCCGAAGCGATGGTACAGGCAATGCAAGACTGCGGCTGTAGCTTGAACAACGCTTATATGCAGCACTCGCTTCTTGCGCTGGTCGTGATCCCTGAAATCAGGATTTCTGACCTTGGTCTTGTAGACGTGACGAAATTTGAACTGACCGAGCTCTTTGAAAGCTCGGCGAATTGAGGGTTTTATGAACCAAACGACAATTGTAACGCCCGAGGCACCGCATCCGCAGGCCTTTCGCGATCCGAAAGCTGCGGTTGCGCAGTTGATAAAGCTATACGAGCAAGCAACGTCATTCTTATGCGCGCGCTTTACACAAACCATGCAAAGTGGTCATCCCGGTCACCGCTATCGCGCGTTCTATCCAGAAATCAGGATTACCACGACCAGCTTTGCGAAGATTGATAGCCGCCTCAGTTTCGGCCATGTGTCATCCCCCGGCACACATGCCGCGACAATCACGCGACCTGATCTGTTCGCGAAATACCTTGAACAGCAAATCAAGCTGCTGATTGCAAATCACGATGTCGCCGTCGGCATCGGTGTTTCCGACACGCCGATTCCGGTCCATTTCGCCGTTGCCAATGATGCAAGCATTTCCGTCCCGCAGGATGGTGCCGCCGAATTCACATTGCGTGATGTATTTGACGTACCTGATCTAAGCACAACGAATGACGACATCGTTAATGGCACGCATACGCTGCCAGAGGACGGAACAGAGCCGCTCGCACCGTTTACGGCGCAGCGCGTGGACTATTCGCTCGCCCGCCTTGCACATTATACGGCGACAGACCCTGGCCATTTTCAGAACCACGTGTTGTTCACCAACTACCAGTTTTATGTGTCGGAGTTCGAAGCCTACGCGCGCCAACAGCTTAGCGATCCTAAGAGCGGCTATACGAGTTTTGTCAGCACCGGGAATGTAGAGATCACTGACCCCGACGGCGTCATTGATCCCACATCAAAAACGCCGCAAATGCCAACCTATCATTTGAAAAAGGCAGATGGCGGCGGAATAACTTTGGTAAATATCGGCGTCGGCCCCTCGAACGCCAAAACGGCGACCGATCACGTCGCGGTGTTGCGGCCCCATGCGTGGCTTATGGTCGGCCATTGCGCAGGCCTGCGCAATTCGCAAAGCTTGGGCGACTTTGTGCTGGCTCATGCTTACTTGCGCGAAGATCGCGTGCTTGATGATGACTTGCCCGTCTGGGTGCCAATTCCGGCATTGGCGGAAATCCAGATCGCACTGGAAACCGCCGTGGCTGAGGTCACCGAGCTTCAGGGTTATGATCTAAAGCGTATCATGCGAACGGGCACGGTCGCCTCGGTAGATAACCGCAACTGGGAATTGCGCGATCAGGATGGCCCCGTCCAACGCCTGTCACAGTCCCGCGCAATCGCTCTGGACATGGAAAGCGCGACAATTGCCGCGAACGGATTTCGTTTTCGCGTTCCCTATGGCACGCTTTTGTGCGTTTCCGACAAACCCCTGCACGGCGAATTGAAACTGCCTGGAATGGCCTCGGATTTTTACAAAACGCAGGTTGCACGCCATTTAATGATCGGAATAAAGGCAATGGAAACTCTAAGCGAAATGCCGCTAGAACGTATTCATAGTCGAAAATTGCGCTCTTTTCACGAGACTGCCTTCCTTTGACCCTTAGGAAACTTGCAAAAACACCTGTTTTTTGCACTTTTTTGCTCTGCTATCCGTTGTGCTATGGGTCAAGATACCGTTAGATGTGCCAGTAGAGGCCCAATATACGGGCAGTATAGGGAGACCATGAACATGGCAAAACCAATGACGAAAACTCAACTGGTCGCTGCACTGGCTGACGAAATGGGCGCAGACAAGAAAGCTGCAGGCACGGCGCTTGACGCGGTATGTGCGTTGATCACACGCGAAGTATCCGGCGGCGGCGCTGTCACACTTCCTGGCGTTGGCAAAATCTATTGCCGTGAGCGTCCTGAGCGTATGGTTCGCAACCCTGCAACGGGTGAGCAAATCAAGAAAGACGCAGACAAGGTTGTCAAAATGACGATCGCAAAAGCGCTGAAAGATGGCGTGAACGGCTAATTGCATCTGCAATGAATTTGATTAAGGGTCGCTCTAATTGAGCGGCCCTTTTTCAATTCGGAGACACCCATGGATATTCGCGCCCTTCTCATGGGGTTGGCCTTCGCAATAATGTGGTCCAGTGCCTTCACTTCTGCGCGCATAATCGTGCAAGACGCTCCGCCGTTGGCCTCGCTCAGTTTGCGGTTCTTTTTGTCTGGGTTGATCGGTGTCGCAATTGCCAAGGCGCTCGGGCAGCATTGGAACTTGACGCCTTCGCAGTGGCGATCGGTCTTCGTATTCGGCTTGTGCCAGAACGCGCTTTATCTGGGCTTGAACTTTGTAGCGATGCAAACTGTTGAAGCCTCGCTTGCCTCGATTATTGCCTCGACAATGCCGCTGCTTGTAGCAGGGATCGGCTGGGTCTTCTTGAAGGATCGCTTGCCTGTGCAAGGCGTTATCGGATTGCTCCTTGGCATAGTCGGGGTTGTTATCATCATGGGTGCCCGCTTTGGCGGCAATGCCGACCTCGTGGGCATGGCGCTGTGCGTCGTAGGCGCGCTGGCGCTAAGCATCGCCACCCTCGCCATGCGCGGGGCGTCTTCGGGGGGGAACCTTTTGATGATTGTCGGGCTGCAAATGTTCGTCGGTGCAATCATCCTTGGCGTTGTTTCCGCCTTCACTGAAACGCTTTACGTCAACTTGTCGCTTAGATGGACGTTTGCCTTTGCCTATACGACTTTGGTTCCCGGGCTCGTTGCGACATTCATATGGTTCAGCCTTGTCGAGCGCATTGGTGCGGTGCGTGCTTCTACGTTCCACTTCCTCAATCCGTTCTTTGGCGTGGCAATCGCAGCGCTGTTGCTTGGCGAAGCCTTGGGCAAAATGGACATTGTCGGCGTTATTGTGATCACTATTGGCATCTTGCTGGTACAACTTTCGAAACAAAAACCCACGGGGAGTTGATCGCTCGCGAGTGTTCCAAGGGGTGACAGTTAAGCCCGTATTGCCCTAACTCACTGCAATGGAATTGATTTTCGCATATGGCGCAGGACTTCTGACGCTGATTAACCCCTGCGTGTTGCCGGTGTTGCCGATCGTGTTGGCGACAGCGCTACAAGCAAGCCGTTGGGGGCCAGTTGCCTTGGCCGCGGGAATGAGCCTTTCGTTCGTTATTCTCGGCGTCGCAGTCTCAGCCTTCGGGCGCGCCGTCGGGCTCGATGCTGATAGCATCGCGCAGGCGGGTGCCGTGCTGATGATCCTTTTCGGCATTGTCCTACTGGTTCCGCGCGCCTCTGCCATCTTTTCCACTGCCACAGCGGGCGTTGCTGCACGTGCGGATAGCGGGCTTGACGATATTGATCGTGGTTCGCTTACCGGGCAGTTTGTTGGCGGGATGCTGTTGGGGGCTGTATGGTCCCCTTGCGTTGGCCCGACACTTGGCGGTGCTATTTCGCTTGCCAGCCAGGGCGAAAGCCTTTTACGCGCCACCGCGATCATGGTGTTTTTCGCACTTGGCGTTTCCTCCATAATCCTCGCACTTGGTTACGGTGCGCGCTCTGCCTTGCAAAAACGTCAGCAGGCCATGCGCCGCTTCGCAAGCGCCGCGCGTCCACTGCTTGGCGCGATCTTTGTCGCTGTCGGGCTGATGCTGTTTTTCAAATGGCACTATGTCATTGAAGGCTGGTTGCTCGATATCATGCCGATCTGGCTTCAAGATCTCTCTGTAAAACTGTAATTTGACCCCTCAAGGAGCTAACTATGAACCGTAGAACTCTTATACTGTCAGGAGCCGCAACATTGGTCCTTCCCGCGCTGCCAGCACTTGCTGCGCCGCTGGAGTACACCCCCGGCTTGACCAAAGAACGTCTGGACGCGGGTGAAACCGTCTTCCTGGATTTCAAAGCCGATTGGTGTGGCACCTGCCGCGCGCAAGAGCGCGTGCTGACCGAGCTTAAAAAGCAGAACGGTGCCTATGAGCAGAACATCACCTTCATCAATGTCGATTGGGATACCTACGGCAAATCCGTCATGGCCGATCGCCTCAAGATCCCGCGCCGCTCCACGCTTGTTGCATTGAAAGGCAACAAAGAGATCGGCCGCGTTATTGCCGACACATCCGAACGTGGCATCAAGAAATTGATGGATG
This sequence comes from Planktotalea sp., assembly GCF_049680325.1. Lineage (GTDB taxonomy): Bacteria > Pseudomonadota > Alphaproteobacteria > Rhodobacterales > Rhodobacteraceae > Planktotalea. The sequence goes on along the minus strand of NZ_JBAUHO010000146.1, from coordinate 11,759 downwards.
CCGCCTTGGCAGCAGCGACAAGCGCTTAAGCAAACAGACCAGCCGCAGGTTTGATGTAACCCGTGAGCGTCCCGCGCCAATTGGTGATCGGGGCGTTCATACGTTTTAGCGTCGCCGGATGATTTGCATCGAGCACGCCCAAACGAACCAAGAGCGCAGCAATTGCACATTCAGCACCGCGTGTCGTTCCGTCCGCAACTTTGAGTGCGATGCCCATTTGTTGCTCGGGCAGGATCGCGATGAAGAAGGCTTCCGCGCCTGTCTTGAGCGCGACTTTGCCACCCATTGCGCGCATCAATTCTGTGCAGGCACGGGTTTCGCCCGCAACCAATTCAGGATGCAACATCATCGCCTCGGTTAAGCGTGCTGCCGCCGAGCTTACACTGTCGGAGCGGGTATGGGCGGAGGCGAAAAAGCCCATCGCGCGCGCCATTCCGTGCAATGTTGTTGCATAATTAGGCGCGGAGCAGCCATCAATCACATACCCCGGACATGTGATTTGGGTTGTCTCTTCGCAGGCTTCCAAACACGCTTTTTGCACAGCATGTGATGGATCAATATACTCGGGGCCGGCCCCTAAGTGCTTGGTAAGTGTCAAGAAACCTGCGTGCTTGCCCGAGCAATTATTGTGAATCTGGCAAGGGCTACTGTCCGTCTTGATAAGGTTGATCTTCGCAGGTTCGTCATTGGGCATTTGCGGACCACACCGCATGTCCTCATCGCTCAAACCCAGATCATCAAGCCAGCGCGCGACACGGTCCGTATGAATAGCCGCCCCTTGGTGGGATGCACATGAAAGCGCCAGCTGTTCTGTGCCCAAACCTGCCGCGTCGGCAGCGCCAGATGTAATCAACGGAAGCGCCTGCAACATCTTGGAGGAGGAGCGTGGCAAAACAATCTCGTCGGGGTTTCCCCATGCGTCGACAATCTGTCCAGAACCATCGCAAATGACAGCATGACCAAGGTGGAGGCTCTCAAGAAACTCTCCGCGCCAAATCTCTGCTAACGCTACAGGTGCAGTCATTTTAATCTCCTGAAGTAGAACGGCGAAAAAATGCCAAGCGGGCATTCACCTGTGGTGGATTTCAGGCTAATGTGCTTTTGTCGAGAAGAAAATGCTGGGCGTGATAACAGTCGGTTACAGACTCGCGCGACAGTTTAAGATTGAGGCTAAGGACGGCTGGAGGCTGGACAGATGAATTCATGGATTACGCGCACAGGGTTGGCGGCGGCGATAGCCCTTGCAGCAAGCGGCTCATTTGCCCAAGCGCAAAGCACAAACCGCGTAGGCGCAAACACGGACTGGAGCGTTTTCGTTGAAAGCAATCCAAAGGAATGCTGGAGCGTTTCTTCGCCCAAGGAAACGGTAAACACACGCGGTGGACGTGTTGTTGCGGTGCAGCGCGGCGATATCTTGCTGTTCGTCTTCAATCGGCCAGGGTCGGGCGTTTCTGGTCAGGTGACCTTCACTGGCGGCTACCCGTTCGCAAGCGGATCAACTGTTAATATGAATGTGAACGGCGCAGAGTTCGAATTGTTCACAGATGGCGAATGGGCTTGGCCCGCGACGCCAACCGATGATGCAAAAATCATCACCGCAATGAAACGCGGCAGCAGTGCAATCCTGTCAGCGCGATCAGGTCGCGGTACGGAAACCAAAGATACGTTTTCTTTGTTGGGCTTCACTGCCTCTGTCGAAGAATCCGAGAAGCGCTGCCAGTAACCTTCAATGGAATGGGTCAAAATCATCCATCTGCTTTGTGTGATGGGATGGATGACATCCATTTTCGCCGTTCCGCGTGCAATGATCTATTGGAAGCGGGAACACGAACGGCTTGGCGAAAATGGTCCGCTTGGTGATTTGACGTTCAGGCTCTTTCGGTTTTCCAATTTCCTAAGCTGGATCGCAGTCGCGGCGGGCCTTTGGCTGGCGTGGGATTGGGGTTTTCCGACGTGGAGCTTGGCAAAACTCGCGCTCGTGGTGGTCTTAATCGCCCAATATGAATTTACGGGCCGCTTGGTGCGCCGCGCACAGCAGGGCATCTTCAAAGAAAGCGATCGCTTTTTGCGTATCTACAATGAATCGAGCGTTTTTGTCGTCATTGCCATATTGTGGCTCGTCGTGAGCAAACCGTTCTAGCCCGTATTCAGCAATGACCGAGCGTCTTTCTTTTAGACCGCATTTCGGTGTATAGCAGCGCGACTCTCTTAAAAGGCGACACTCCCATGACGGCCACAGTTCCGATCACGCAAGACGTTTTGACGATCCCCCGTAAAGTAGCGGAAGGTCCGGTCAACCTTGTCGGCTTGACCCGCGAAGGTATGCGCACGGCTTTGATCGAGGCAGGCACGCCCGAAAAGCAGGCCAAAATGCGGGTCGGACAGATCTGGCAATGGATCTATCAATGGGGTCTGCGCGACTTTGAGGGCATGAGTAATCTTTCTAAAGGGTTTCGTGCCGAACTAGCCGAAAAATTCGTGATTGAAGTGCCCGAAGTTGTGACGCGTCAGGTTTCCGAGGATGGCACCCGCAAGTATTTGGTGAAGATTGCAGGCGGGCATGAGGTTGAGGTCGTTTACATCCCCGAAGAAGATCGCGGCACGCTTTGCGTTAGCTCGCAGGTTGGCTGCACGCTGACCTGCTCTTTCTGTCATACGGGAACGCAAAAGCTTGTTCGCAATTTGACTGCGGGCGAAATCATCGGCCAGGTTATGGTCGCGCGCGACGACCTTGGCGAGTGGCCCGAACAAGGCGCGCGCAATGTTGAAACGCGTTTGCTAAGCAACATCGTCCTGATGGGCATGGGCGAGCCGCTTTATAATTTCGAGAACGTGCGTGATGCGATGAAGATCGCGATGGACCCGGAAGGTATCCAGCTTTCGCGTCGTCGTATTACGCTATCGACATCCGGCGTCGTACCAGAAATTGCGCGCACGGCCGAAGAAATCGGCTGCCAGCTTGCCATCAGCTTTCACGCAACGACCGACGACGTCCGTGACAAACTGGTGCCAATCAACAAGCGCTGGAACATCGCTGAATTGCTCGAAGCACTGCGTGCTTATCCGCGTGTATCCAATTCAGAGCGTATCACCTTTGAATATGTGATGCTGGATGGTGTGAATGATAGCGTCGAGGATGCACATCGTCTTGTGAAGCTGATCGAAGGCATCCCTGCCAAGATCAATTTGATCCCTTTCAACGAATGGCCTGGCGCGCCCTACAAGCGATCCTCTGGCAATCGCATCCATCGCTTTGCCGAGATCATCTATAAAGCGGGCTACGCGTCTCCGATCCGCAAACCACGCGGCGAGGATATCATGGCCGCCTGTGGCCAGTTGAAGTCTGCAACCGAGCGCGCGCGAAAGTCCCGCAAGCAAATCGAAGCAGACGCCGGCCTTTAAGGCGATCTAAATCTATCTGCGCTAGCCGCCTATAAATGGCGGCTAGAATTTGCCGCGTTTCAGGGCAAGCTTTGACACATTCAATGCCCAAGCTGATGTCAGATGCTTCACGCGAAAGGGCAAAAAATGACCTATCAATCGTCTAACGCGATCTTGGCCAATCAGGTCTTGGCAATCATTACTCCGGTTTTACAGCGCGCGAGATCTGAATCAGACCTGCGCGAGCGGCTTGCGCATCTTGGATATGGCTATCGCGAAACTGCAAAGGGGCGCATGTTAACCACCGTCCCGCAGGGTGTGGATGTTGTGCTTATTCCCGCACTGAATTCGCCAGCTTAAACGCCATAGCGCGCAAGAAACGTCGTAACGGCGCCTTCGATGACGCGGTCCAGCTCAATCGCATGAAATTCCGTCTGGACGCCGAACAACAGCTTTGGGAAAATGTCTGCCTTGCACAATTCAGCGAATTGATCGGCGGCAAGTAGCGTGTCGGAAACATCCAAATCGCCGCGCTCGACAGCGGCCTCAAAATAGTCACTCAGCCTTGCGCGCACGACCATCGGTCCGCTGTTGTAGAACGCCAGCCCCAGCTCTGGAAAACGTTCGGCATTAATCACGCACATACGAAACATACGTTGACCAAAGTCCGACGTCATAAAGCCCAGCAAATGTCGCGCGGCGCATGTTAAAACGATGGTCGGCGGCGCGGTCTGGTCGATCTGTTGCAAGGCCTGTTCCGCTTGCAATGCGCATTCTCTTTGAACCACAACCGCGAAGAGGCTCTCTTTATCCGGGAAATAGCTATAGAGCGTTGCTTTAGACACGCCGCTGGCCTTGGCCACGCGATCCATATTGGCCGCATCAAAGCCCTCGGCAAGGAAGACAACGCGCGCGCCTTGCAAAACCTGATCGAATTTGCGGCCTTTTCGGATCGCTGTGTTTTGCACGTTCATCGCATTCCCCTGACATCAAAGTAAGCTACAAGTTTTGCTGCGTTATACGCAAGTTCCCTTGCAGTTACGTCACTGGAATTCTATATTTAGAATCATTCTAATATATGAGGCCAAGATGCGTTTTCTCACCCAGCGCCGCCGGTTTTCCGATCTTTCCGAGCAAGAGGTGCTCGCGCTTGCGATTTCTTCGGAAGAAGATGACGCACGTATTTACCGTTCCTACGCAGAACAGCTGCGCGCTGAATTCCCGTCCAGCGCAAAGGTCTTCGATGGCATGGCAGTTGAGGAAGACGGACATCGTCAACGGCTGATAGATTTGCACACAGCGCGCTTCGGCGAAGTGATCCCCCTGATCCGCCGAGAGCACGTTGCAGGATACTACGTGCGCAAACCTGTTTGGCTGGTCAAAAACCTGTCCTTGGAACGTATCCGCGAAGAAGCAGAAAACATGGAGCGCGACGCAGAGCGCTTTTATCTGGAAGCTGCAAAACGCAGTTCTGATGCAGCAACGCGCAAGCTATTGGGTGATTTGGCCGCGGCGGAGGCGGGCCATCAAACCCATGCGCAAGAGCTTGAAGAAAAGCATCTGGATGAAGATGCGCAAAGCGAAGAGGATCGTGCGGCCAAGCGCCAGTTTTTGCTGACTTGGGTTCAGCCGGGGCTGGCTGGCTTGATGGACGGTTCGGTTTCGACGCTCGCCCCAATCTTTGCCACTGCGTTTGCAACGCAAGACACCTGGACAACCTTCCTCGTTGGGCTGGCTGCGTCTGTCGGCGCAGGTATTTCGATGGGCTTTACAGAAGCGGCCAGCGATGACGGGCAGCTTTCTGGACGCGGCTCGCCCGTAAAACGGGGCATTTCAGCGGGTGTAATGACCACGGTTGGTGGCCTTGGTCACGCGTTGCCATACCTGATTACCGATTTCTGGACAGCTACGGTTGTCGCAATCCTCGTGGTCTTTATCGAGCTATGGGCAATCGCATGGATACAGAACAAATTCATGGACACGCCGTTCTTTCGCGCTGCGTTTCAGGTTGTTCTTGGCGGGGCCTTGGTCTTTGCGGCTGGCGTATTGATTGGTAGCGGCTAAAGACGCGATGCGGGCGACCTCAAAGATCGCCCGCACATTGGATTGCAGAAACTTAAAGCAACATTACTTCAACGAGTTCAGTCCAAACATATTGCCTTCTGTGTCTTGGCACAGGCTGACAAAACCGAATTCCCCGATCGAGAACTTTGGCCGAATAACGATGCCACCAGCTTCTGCCACGCGCGCTTCGTTAACGGCGACGTCCTCTGCACCAAAGTAAATGATTGTACCGCCGACCCCGGGCCGGGCATGTGGCGATTTGGTCAACGCGCCCGCGGCACCATAAACACCCATGTCGGCAGGAAAGCTCATCATCTGGGTCTCGCCAGTTGGATCGCCCATCGCTTCAAGCTTTTGATCCAGAACCGCTTCGTAAAACGCGACGGCCCGATCCAGGTCATCTACATAAATATCAAACCATGCGACCGCGTTCATCTTTGTCATTTTATCTATCCTTGTGTTGTAGGTTATGCCCCTCAACTACCAAGGCGAATGCGCTGGGTATTGTAGATTTCAGACATCGAATTTTTTTGCGTATTTTCCCGGCGTGTATCCCGTTGCGCGGCGGAACGAATGGATGAAATGCGATTGATCCGCATAGTTCCAAGTATCCCTTCCATTCAATGCCTGCTGTAATCGAAGCACCTTCAAAAAATCATGTGGACTAAACCCGGTCGTTTTCTTGAGGTTGCGTTGCAGTTGGCGCGATGAAATGCCCGAAACCTCTGCCATGTCGGCAACGGAATAAATATCGTCGAGGTTCTGGAATATCTTTTCGGTGATCGGATTAGGCGCGAGATGACCGCTCTTCATCAAAGTCTCTACCAATTCGGTCAGCACAGATTGTTGATCCTCAAATCCCAATTGTCCGAGGTCGCTGTTCACTTCGACCAAAGGCAATTCGCCAGAGTAGGCCGCATCAAGCAGACCATATTCAATTGGTTCGCTGCTGTTCAACCAGACCCCTGGCAGAAACCGGATGTTCACAAAATGGAACGCTTTCCCAAGATTGAACTCTTCCGACTCTGCACGCAGCTTGGAAACCCCTGTCACATTCGGATCTAGCTGATCGAAAACAATATATGTACAGGCATCTGGCAAAGCGTGAAAACGGTAATCATCGGGCAAGGTGCCGTCTGTTTTTAACTCAAGAAAGCGATGCACAATTCCGCGTAAATGGCTTGGGGGTTCGGCCTCGCGGAACTGGACCTTTTGAACCGCCTTTTCTTTTCCGTTTCCTTTAGGGTCATACATAGGTTTTGGGTTCTCACCTGCTGGCACCAACAACGCTCTGCTGTGTTATCGCAATTGGATCACTTGGCCTAGTGCCCCCTTGATGGGTTTTGGGGCACTAGCCCTGCAAGAATCAGGATTGGCCCCGCTTGTATCTTGCCCAGCGTTACGTGGCGCGATACCTCTAACCTTGATGTTAGATATCTTCCTTCAAACCCTGCCGTTTTTTGCGGTTATTGCCCTCGGCTATGGCGCGGGACGCACGGGCTTTTTCACGCCAGAAGCGACGGCGTATCTCACAAAGTTCGTGTTCTACTTTGCCCTATCCGCAATGCTGTTCCGCTTTTCGGCGAACCTGTCATTGGGCGAGGTCTGGAATGGCCGTTTGGTCGCGGCGTATCTTTGGGGCACTGCTTTTGTCTACGGCATTGCGACGATTGTTGCCCTGCTCCGTTTGCAAGGGATGCGAAGGACTGCTGTCGAAGCCCAATGCGCTGTCATTGGCAACACTGGTTTTCTAGGCGTTCCCATGCTTGTCCTGTTGCTGGGCGAACAGGCGATCGGACCCGTTATGATGGTCTTGGCTGTTGATCTTGTCGTTTTCTCCAGTCTGATCGTGATCTTGATGTCTATCGCCAACGAAGGGCGGTTTGATATTTCAATCGTTAAAAATATCGGCATCGGATTGCTTAAGAATCCAATGATCGTTTCGATGGTTCTGGGGCTAAGCTGGTCGGCGACGGGCTTTGCCTTGCCAACGCCGATCAACGCATTCGTCACACTCTTAGGTGCGGCCGCGACGCCGGGCGCGCTATTTGCAATCGGTGCCTCGCTTGCAGGCAAATCCACCGAAAAAATCGAAGTCGCACTGTGGCTGTCGTTCTGCAAACTCATCCTTCATCCTGCATTCGTCGCAATTGCGGCGATCTGGCTATTCCCGCTGGATCCCTACTCGGCAGGTGTCATCATCTCGGCGGCGGCCCTACCCGTCGCGGGCAACGTCTATATGCTTGCGCAGCACTACGGCGTTGCGCCGCAACGCGTGTCTGCTGCCATTCTCGTTTCAACTGCTATCAGTATTGTCACCGTCTCGCTGGTGATCGGCTGGGTCAGCGGTTTTCAACCTCTTTAAGGAATTCGCCCAATGACAACCATGACCACTGTTTCCGAGAACGCCTGCTTTGGTGGCACCCAAGGCGTCTATACGCATGCGTCCAAGGTCTGCGGCGTCGACATGACGTTCGGCCTTTTCATGCCGCAAGAGGCCGAGAATGGCCCTGTTCCGCTGCTCTGGTTCCTGTCGGGTCTGACCTGCACGCATGAAAACGCGATGGTGAAAGCTGGCGCGCAAACATGGGCGGCAGAGCAAGGCATTGCCGTTGTGTTTCCCGACACATCTCCGCGCGGCGAAGGCGTGGCCAATGACGAAGCATACGACCTGGGCCAAGGGGCAGGCTTTTATGTAGACGCGACCGAAGCACCGTGGTCACCGCATTTCAAAATGTGGAGCTATATCGCTGATGAGTTGCCCACACTGATTGAAGACCAGTTCGAAGTCGACATGGAACGCCAAGCGATCACGGGTCATTCTATGGGCGGGCATGGTGCGCTGACACTTGCGATGAACCTTGAGGGGCGCTTTCGCTCTGTTTCTGCGTTTGCGCCGATCTGTAATCCGACCGCTTCTGACTGGGGCCGCAAGCAACTGGCCGCATATTTGGGAAGCGATGAAAGCAAATGGGCGAAACATGATGCGGCCTTGTTGATGAAGGAAAAAGGGTTTGACGGACCCATGCTGATTGATACCGGCACCTCCGATCAGTTCCTTGATTTGCTTTGCCCCGAAACCTTGGCCGAGGCCGTTGCCAAACGGCGCCAACAGGCCATCATCCGCATGCAGCCAGGCTATGATCACAGCTATTTCTTTATCTCGACCTTCATGGAAGATCACATCACCTTCCACTCCGAAGCGCTGTATGCATGAGCGTATTCATCGACGCAGATGCCTGCCCCGTTAAGGCGGAAGCAGAGAAGGTAGCAACCCGCCATGGGGTAACGATGTATGTCGTCTCCAACGGCGGTTTGCGGCCCTCGCCAAATCCACTGGTAGAAAACATCATCGTCGATGCAGGCCCCGATGTGGCCGATATGTGGATCGCAGAGCGATGCGGCCCTGCTGATGTTGTCGTAACGGGCGACATACCATTGGCGGCGAAATGCGTCGAGGCCGGCGCGGAGGTGCTGCGCCACAATGGGGATCGCTTCACCGCGGCGAACATCGGTCAACAACTTGCCATGCGGGATCTGATGGCGGACCTGCGCGCGGCAAATCCGCTTGGCGCTGGTGGTGGCGGCAAGCCGTTTTCCAAGGCTGACAAATCCCGCTTTCTGGACGCGTTAGAGCGCGCATTGCGGGCAGCAAAGGGAAAAAGCGGATGAATATTGAAGCGGTTATTTTCGATATCGGGAACGTGCTGATCGAATGGCAGCCCGAGCGCTACTATGACCGCGTTATTGGTGAAGAACGACGACGTGCGATTTTTGATGCCGTTGATCTGCACAAGATGAATGACCGAGTGGATCGCGGTGAAAACTTTCGTGATGTGATTTACGAAACCGCCGACGCGCACCCCGAAATTCGCGATGATATTCGCCGCTGGCACGACAACTGGATCGAAATGGCCAGCCCGGCCATAGATCATTCAGTGCGCTTGATGCGCGCGCTGCAAAGCGCGGGTGTTCCTGTCTTCGCCCTAACAAATTTTGGTGTTGAAAGCTTTGCCTATGCGCAAACACACTACGATTTTCTGAACAAGTTCGATCGCGCCTATGTGTCGGGCCATATGAAAGTGATTAAACCCGACCCTGAAATCTATGCGCAGGTTGAAGCGGATTGTGGCATCGCACCTGGACGATTGCTGTTCGCAGATGACCGTGCTGACAACATCGAGGCCGCGGCTGCGCGCGGTTGGCAGACCCATCTCTTTGAAGGTCCGCAAGGCTGGGCAGATCGTTTGGTTTCGGAAGAATTGTTAACTCGGGAGCAAGCGGAATGAGCGTTCAAATCGGTTTTGAGGAAGGCGAAGCAGGTCTTGACTGGATTGGCCTTACTGACGCGTTAAGGCATGGCCACAGGTTGCCAAAGGCAGAGATTGCCGACACGTTCCTCTATCGTGGCAAGGATACATTGCTAAATCGCTCTGCATGGATCGACGGGCTGGGCCTAGCCGTGAAATGTGCGACGGTTTTTCCGGGCAACCCCGACGCTGGCGTGCCCATGATTAATGGCGCCGTGTCGCTTTTTGATGATGCCCATGGGCGTTTGGAAGCGATCATTGATTTTCATCTGATTACCAAGTGGAAAACCGCCGGAGATAGTCTGTTGGCTGCCTTGCGCCTTGCCCGCAAGGACAGCCGCAAAGTTCTCATAATCGGGTCTGGCACCGTCGCCCGCTCGCTTCATGATGCTTATAGCGCGGGTTTTGAAGGCGCGCAGTTCACTGTGTGGAGCCGCACCCGTGCCAATGCCGAAAGCTTTGCCAAAGAGCGCAAAGCGCGCGTTGCTGATGATCTGGAAACAGCGGTGCGCGAGGCGGATATCATTACCAGCGCTACGATGAGCACATCACCGGTCCTGCGCGGTGAATGGCTGCAAGCGGGCCAACATGTTGATCTTATCGGCGCCTATAGGCCCGATATGCGCGAAGCGGATGATGCTGCTCTAAAACGCGCTCGCATCTTCGTGGACAGCTTTGACACCACAATCGGCCACATTGGCGAAATACAAATCCCGCTTGATAGCGGCGCGATAACGCGGGACGCGCTACTTGCAGACTATTATTCTGCCAGTGGCTTTGAACGGGGTTCGGATGATGACATCACGATCTTCAAGAACGGCGGCGGCGCACATCTTGATCTGATGGTGAGCCGCTATGTTCTGGACCGGTTCAACGCGTAAGGTTTCAAATCACTGACGCGATCTGATCGAGAGGGGCAGCGCCAACACTCAGGCTGTCAAAGGGCGCTCAAGCGGGCGTTCCCTGACGGGCAGATGGATGATCGCACTAAAGGCACCGACGCCAATTCCGACCCACCAAACAGCGGTGTAGCTGCCGTAAATATCGTACATCCGCCCACCAAGCCAGACGCCAAGGAAGCTGCCAAGTTGATGGCTAAAAAAGACGATCCCGTAGAGCGTGCCCATGTAACGCAACCCATATATATGCGCGACAAGGCCAGAGGTGAGCGGCACAGTCGCAAGCCAGAGCAATCCCATCGCGACCGAGAAGACAATCACGGAAACAGGCGTTATCGGGAACATGATGAACAGCGCGGCGACGATTGTGCGCGCAGTGTAGATGCCCGCGAGCAAATACTTCTTTGAATACCGATTTCCCAGCCAACCCGCGAAAAGCGTACCGCCAATGTTCGCCGCTCCAATAAGTGCAATAGCAAGCGCGCCAAGTGCAGAAGTTGAGGTAATTCCCGCCGCATAAAGCGCGCCCCCCGGCATGATGGGGCCGCACATCTCTGTTACAAACGCTGGGAAATGCGCGGTGATAAATGCCAGTTGATAGCCGCAGCTGAAAAAACCGAGGAAGATAAACGTGTAGGTCGGGTCCTTGAACGCGCCGCGAAGGACTTGGCCAAGGCTTTGCTCCAGCTCTGTTCTGCTGGCCATTTGCGGTGCGCGCATGAAGGGAAGCAGCATCAGAACTGCCAGAATTGCGGCGGCAAACACGATAAAGACGTTTTGCCAGGGCATCAGGTTCAGCAGGAATTCAGCCGTTGGCGCGCCAACGATCTGCCCTGCACTGCCGGCGGCCGTCGCGATGGCAAGTGACATTGAGCGGTTCTTATCCGAACTGGCGCGCCCGACGACCGCGAGAATGACACCGAAACCCGTGCCCGCAATACCAAAGCCGACCAGAATTTCCAACATCTGATGCGCCTCGGGCGTCACCGCAAAGGACGACAAAACCAATCCCGCGGCATAGATCACAGCGCCCATGATGATTGCTTTTCGATCCCCGATCTTTTCGGCCAACGCGCCGAAAATGGGCTGTCCGATCCCCCAAGCA